>DASRZG010000161.1:0-2118 GCA_035686585.1 Phycisphaerae bacterium | reverse complement strand
GGCACGAGCAACAAGGAGCCGGACTGGGTCCCCGCCGCGAGCAGGGCCGCCAAGCCATGAGGCCGGAGACGCGAAGAAAGGCGGCGACCCTCCTCAGCCTGCTGCTGGGGGGCGTCCCGCCGGGCCTGTGCTGCCGGAGAGACGGCGGCGGGCAGGCGC
Organism: Phycisphaerae bacterium; assembly: GCA_035686585.1. Lineage (GTDB taxonomy): Bacteria > Planctomycetota > Phycisphaerae > SM23-33 > SM23-33 > DASRZG01. Next base: position 1,959 of record DASRZG010000161.1, on the reverse strand, counting down.
AGCCCCCGCCGGTCATCACCACGAAAACCGGGGTGCAGATGGTCCGCCTGCCGGGCGGGTGGTTCGAGATGGGCTCGGCCCACGGGGCGCCCGACGAGGCCCCGATCCACAGGGTCCGGGTGAATGCGTTCCTCATGGACAAGTTCGAGGTCACGCAGGACCAGTTCCGCCGGCTCCAGGTACCCGACCCGTCTCACTTCAAGGGCCCCCGCCGCCCGGTCGAGCACGCGACCTTCGCCGAGGTGGTCGAGTTCTGCAACGAGCGATCCGCCGCCGAGGGGCTGCGGCCGGGCTACCGGCTCGACCCCGAGCGCGGCACCTGGGCGTGCGATTTCGACGCGAACGGCTACCGCCTGCCCACCGAGGCGGAGTGGGAATACGCCTGCCGGGCCGGTACGACCACGGATCGCTTCTTCGGCGCGGGCGGGGAGCGCATCCTGAAGCGATATGCCTGGTACGCGGCCAACTCGTCCAAGAGGACGCACCCCGTCGGCGGCAAGCAGCCGAACGCCTGGGGCCTCTACGACCTGTATGGCAACGTCGCCGAATGGTGCAACGACGGGTACGATCCGAACTACTACCGGGTCAGCCCGGCGAGCAACCCTCGCGGCCCGGCGAAGGCGAGGCTCGTCGTGCTGCGCGGCGGGGCGTGGAACTCCAAGCCCCCCCGATGCCGGTCGGCCGCGCGGGCGGGCGAGGACCCGCGCTTCCACGACGTCTGCTTTACGAAGGATTCGGTCGGTTTCCGGTGCGTCCGGAAGGCGCCGCCACTGGAGTAGGCCTACGAGGGCCGGCCACGTGAACGGCCGATAGACAGCGAGATCGCCACAAGACCATGCTCTTCCACACCTGGATCTTCGCAGCCTTCTTCCTGCTGGTCTATCCGGTGTATCTCGCCGTCAAGCGGACCCGCCTGAGAGCCCCGTGGCTTCTTCTGGCGAGCTACGTGTTCTATGGGGCGTGGAACCCGCTGTACCTCATCCTGATCGTCTATGCGACGGTCGTGGACTACACGGCCGTCTGCCTGATGGCCCGAACCCGCCGGAAAGGGTTCCGGGCGCTGTGGCTCCTGGTCAGCGTGGCCAACAGCGTGGCGCTGCTCAGCCAGTTCAAGTACGCCGGCTTCGTCACCGACAGCCTCAACGCCGCCCTGAGCTGGCTGGGCGCGGGCCTGGTCCTGCCGGCGCCGGGCGTGATCTGGCCGATAGGCTTCGAGTTCCTCGGCAACGCGATCGGCGCCGGCCTGAACGGGCTGCTCGGCCAGATGGGCATCCCCTACACCGTGCCCGCCGTCGGTCTGCTCCTGCCCGTGGGGATCAGCTTCTACACGTTCCAGTCCATGAGCTACACGATCGACTTCTACCGCGGGCGGATCCCGAAGGAGCCGAATTTCATCCGCTTCGCGACGTTCGTGTCCCTGTTTCCGCAACTGGTGGCCGGGCCCATCGAGCGAGCCCGCAACCTGCTGCCGCAGTTGCGCACGCCCAGGACGGTGGGCCTCCGCGACGTGACGGACGGCCTGTCGCTCTTCGTCGTGGGGCTGTTCAAAAAGGTCGCCCTGGCGGACTACCTCGCGGTGTACGTGGACAAGGTCTACGACGCGCCCGGCCAATGCCAGGCCCCCGCACTGATCCTGGCGACGCTGGCATTCACGTGGCAGATCTACTTCGACTTCAGCGGGTATACGGACATGGCGCGCGGCATTGGGCGGATGATGGGCTTCCGGCTGATGCTGAACTTCAACAACCCCTACCTCGCGACGGGGCTGGGCGACTTCTGGTCTCGGTGGCACATCAGCCTGTCGACCTGGTTCAAGGCTTACGTCTACATCCCGCTGGGGGGCAATCGGGGGGGCAAGTTCAACACGTACCGCAACATGTTCCTGACGATGGTGATCAGCGGCCTGTGGCACGGGGCAGCCTGGACGTTCGTGATCTGGGGCGTGCTGCACGCGATCGG
>DASRZG010000160.1:0-3796 GCA_035686585.1 Phycisphaerae bacterium | reverse complement strand
TCGACCTGCTCCCCGACGCGAGTGAAGTCACACGCCAGCAGCGAGGGGGCGATCAAAGGCCCGTCGCCCAGCCGTTTCCATGGATTGCCTCGTTCCATGTCTCGTCTCACTCGGAGCCAAAGCCCACCGAAAGCCTGACGGGCTTCGCAAGGCTCCGGTTCTGCTGGCCGCCGATCACTTCTCGTCGAGGATCTCGATCGCGGGCATGGGCTTGCCCTCGAGGTAGGTCAGCGACGCTCCGCCGCCGGTGGAGACGTGGGTCATCCGGTTGTCGAGCCCCATCTGCTCGACGGCCGTCGCCGTATCCCCCCCGCCGATGACGCTGACGGCGCCGGCGTCGGTGGCGGCGGCGACGGCCTCGGCGATGCCCCGGGTGCCTGCCGCGTACGCCTCGCGCTCGAAGACGCCCATCGGCCCGTTCCACACGATTGTCCTGGCGGTCGCGATCGCCTCCGCGAACTGCCGGATCGTGTTGGGCCCGATGTCCATCCCCATCAGGTTGTCGGGGATGTCGACGCCGGCGACCGGCGTCGCCTGGTCCGACTCGAACGTCTCGGCGGCGACGTGATCGCATGGCAGGGCGATCTTGTCCCCGGCCCGCTCCAGCAGCGACCGCATCTCCGCCACCTTGTTGGTCTCGACCAGGGACTTGCCGACGGCGGCGCCCTTGGCCTTGAGCAGCGTGTAGGCCATCGCCCCGCCGATCAGGATCCGGTCCACCTTCTCCAGCAGCGAGGAGATCAGCTTGATCTTGTCGGAGACCTTCACCCCGCCGAGGATCGCCAGGAAGGGGCGCTGCGGGTCGGCCACCGCGTCGTGGAGGTACCGGATCTCCTTCTCGACGAGGAACCCCGCGACGGCGGGCCCGCCCGCCTTCTGGATCACCTTCGCCGCGCCCACCATGCTCGCGTGCTTGCGGTGACAGGTCCCGAAGGCGTCATTGACGTATACGTCGCCCAGCTTGCCCAGCGCCTCGGCGAACTCATCGAGCGTCCGCTGCTGGCCGCGCGTGAGCTTGCCGCGGGGGTTCTTCTTGGCCTTGTCGGGCACGGTCTCGCCCGGCTGGAACCGGACGTTCTCCAGCAGCAGCACGTCGCCGGCGGCCATGGCGGCAACCATCTTCTCCGTCTGGGGCCCGACGACTTCTTCCGGCCCCAGCCGCACCGGTTTGCCCAACAGCTCGCCCAGCCGCTTGGCGCAGGGCGTCAGCGCATCGGCGGGATCGAACTTCCCTTCAGGCCGCCCGAGGTGGCTCATCAGGATCAGCTTCCCGCCTTCCTCGACCACCTTTCGAATCGTCGGCAGGGCCATCACGATCCGCCGATCGTTGGTGATCTTCCCGTCCTTCAGAGGGACGTTGAAGTCCACCCGCATCAGCACCCGTTTGCCCTTGACGTCGACGTCCGCAATCGTCTTGGTCGCCATGGTCGTATCCTTTACTCCGGGCGTTGTCCGCCCCCCCGACGCGGCGGGCCGCACTCGGGGAGCCCCCGCCGCAACGAACCGGGCAGGAAATCCTAACCTCCTGATGCGCTGTCCGCAAGAGCGCTGCGCCGCGACGGCGTCAAGCATTGCGCACGCGTCGGACGTCGCGCCGGCGGCCGTCACCGGGCAGGATCAGCGCCGGGCACAGTCGCCGGTCGGTATTCCAGAAGCCTTACCGACCAGCCGTGACGCTCGTCGTCATAACCTCCCGCCGCGCGAAATGCCCCCGCACGCGCCAACGCGGCGGCGAGCTTCGGGTCGTCGAAGACCAGGACGGTCGTCGGCCCGTACGGTGCGAGCGCGGCGGCGATCGCATCACACCTACGCGAAGGCAACTCGCCAAGGAAGACGGCATGGGACCAGTAGGACGCATAGATCCCGGAATACCAGTGGTTCGCGGCCACCTGCCTGCCGGCCGAAAGCAGGCTTGCGGTCTGGCGGACCCACGTGGCCCGCGCGCCGGCCACTCGCGCCCCGCCCGCACCGTCAATCCTCTCGATTGCCTTTGCCGCAATGGAACCCACCAGCAGCAAACCGAGGATCAATGGGGCCGCGCGGGCGCAGAGGCGCCCCGCCGCCGCCCGCTTCTCGATCTGCCCTTGCTCCTCGCCGCCCCCGACCCGGGACACCGAATCGATCGCCGCGAGCGACATCGCCAGCAGGAGCCCCCACATCGGCCACAGCAGCCGGTCGACAAACCACACCAGCGCGTAACCGCCCACGTACACCAAGAGCGAGGCGAACGCCCACAGGCGCAGGACCGCGGCCATATCAGCGTGCTCGGGCGCTGTGCAGCCCTTCCGAGGGCCATTCAACGGCCCGACAACGCCCCGTATCCGTCGTGCGGCGGCCCTGCACGCTCTTCCGGCGGCCAGGGCCCCCGTGGCGATCACCCCCACCAGCAGGAGCCCCGCCGCGTCGACCCTCCGCAGCGCCGTCAAGATCCGCGCCGTGTTGAGCCCGACCGCGCGAACGTGAGCCTGGAACTGCGATTCGCCCTCTCTTCGCCGCCACTCCGGCCAGGCGTACGGGATCTCCACGGGGTTCTCCCAGGCATTGATCCGCCCGGGGCGCGGCCGCTGCAGCCGATGCGGCGGCAGCGGGCCGGTCACGGGCAGCGGGCCCCATGAGTACCACGATCGCCCGAAACTCGTGACCATCACCCTCCCGTTCTGGATGCTGATCAAGGTGATCCAGGGAATGCTGATCAGGAGCGCCCCGGCGACGCCCGCCGACAGCGAGCGCGCGACCCCGCCCCAAGCGCGGTTCCGGTAGAGCGCCACCGCCCCGATCGCGTGCGTGACGACCAAGTGGGCGACGACGAACGGAAGCGCATAGGGTTTGATCAGAAAGCACAGCCCGCCCAGCAGGCCCACCGGCAGCGCCAGACGGACGGAGGGGGCCCGCAGCAGCCGGATCGAGACGACCAGGTACCAGCTCAGCGCGCAGGTGAGCAGCAGGTCGGGCGTGATCTCGTCGCCCACGTGGGGGGCGATCAGCAGCAGTGCCGCCGCGAACGCGGGAAGGGTCCACCGCCCCCCGACGAGCCGCCTGGTCAGCACCGCCGCGCCCCCGGCAAATCCCAGCCCCAGCACCACCCCCATCACCCGAACCATCGCCACCGGGTTCCAGCCCAGCCATGCTGCGGGCACCAGCAGCCACGACAGTGCCGGCGAAAACCACCCGTTGACCGCCAGGTCGAAGCGTCCGGCGGCGTAGTTCCGCGCGGCCTGGATGTGAGAGATCGCGTCCGGGTTGATCCGATCGCGCGTCAACCACGCGACATAGCCCGCGAGGGCAAGATACAGTGCCCCTGCCGCCAGGAAAGGGATCGCGCGCCGGAATCGGCCGCCCCGAAGTGCCGGCTGCCGATCTTGGATCTCGGATTCTGGATCGAAAGCAGTCAGCGCCCACCTCCCGGCCGCACTGTGCTTCACCAATTCGGCGCTCGGGGCCGAATCCAGGTCTGGCGGGTCCACGACCCCCGCCCGGCGTGCACGATACCGGCCCGGCCCGCGTTCCCGCAAGGCGCCCGCCGGCCGGCGCCTTGCCTGCCCTCCACTCCGACGATACGGTTGTGCCCCTTATGTCTCCCAAGGATCCGGAGCACCATACCGATTTCCTCGCCCGACGTTCCGGACTCGGCCAACTCGGGCAAGCCAACGGGGCATCGGCCCGGCGTGGCGGATTAGGCTTGCTTATGGCGGGTATTCGTCGTCGTCGGGGTTCGTCGGGGGTGTATGACGGGGGTTTGGGCAGGTGCGGCCGGCGGGAACCGAGTGGCGAACCTTGACCTGCTGAATCGGCGGCT
>DASRZG010000159.1:0-5088 GCA_035686585.1 Phycisphaerae bacterium | reverse complement strand
CAGGGAAACGGCACGTGCTGAACACTCCGGGGAGCACACTCCTGTGTGCGATCATGATGGACTCATACGGGCGCTGGCGGTATGTGGGCGAGTCGTTCTGGTCGCCGGACGGGCGGCGGTTGATGATCCAATCCATCGGGCTGGAAGGGAGGCGCGGGGTCTGGCGCACCTGGCTGTACACCGTCCCGGACGACTGGCCGTAGGGGGCAGATCGAACGGGGGGCTTTTTCAGTCAAGCGCCGCCGCCCCGGGGGTCGAAAAGGGCAATAAGGACCCTCTGCGAACGTTCCCCAAAATAAGGAGATGACGGAACGTCCTTACGGCCTGCGGGTTGAAGGGAGAAGGAACTTCCCCGCGGGTTCGTTCGTCCAGTTTCCCGTCGAGAATTGAGATGGGTATCGGCGAATTGCTGTTGGAGAGGGGGCTGATCACGGCCGAGCACCTGGCCGCCGCCACCACTGCGCGCAACCGGACCGGCCAGCGGGTCGACCGGGCCCTGGTGGAGATGGGCTGCGTGTCCGAGCAGCAGATGCTGGAGGCGACCAGCGAGCACCTGGGCATCCCCATGGTGGACCTGGCGGACGTCAAGATCGATGTCGAGACCCTCCGCTGCCTCCCGCAGAAGCTGGTCTTCCGCCGCGGGCTGGTGCCGCTGGAGAAGAACAACGGCACGCTCCGGCTGGCGACGAGCGATCCGTTCGACCTGTACTCGATCGACGAGGTGCGGATGCTGACGGGCCTGGAGGTGGAGCCCGTGCTGGCACCGGCGGAGGAGATCGAGAAGGTCATCAAGGCCTACTACGGCGTCGGCGGCGAGACGGTCGACGAGATGATGGACTCGACCGACCTGGAGATCATCGACGAGGACGCCCCGGACGGCGGGGACCTGCTGGAGATGGCCCAGGAGGCCTCGGTGATCAAGCTGGTCAACGAGGTGTTCCTGGAGGCGATCAAGGAACGCGCCACCGACATCCACATCGAGCCGTACGAGAACGACCTGGTCATCCGGTACCGGGTCGACGGCGTGCTCCAGCATACGGCCATGCCCGTGCAGATCCGGCGTTTCCAGGCCGCCATCATCAGCCGGATCAAGATCATGGCCCATCTGAACATCGCCGAGAAGCGCCTGCCCCAGGACGGGCGGATCCAGGTGAAGATGGGCGGCCGGCAGTTCGACGTCCGCGTCAGCGTGATCCCCATGCTGCACGGGGAGGGCGTGGTGATGCGGCTTCTGGACCGGTCCACGGCCCTGTTCACCCTGCCGCAGTTGGGCATGCAGGAAGACACCTTCGCGATCTTCCACGACGTGATCGCCCGCCCGCACGGGATTCTGCTGGTGACGGGCCCGACCGGCTCGGGCAAGACCACCACGCTGTACGCGGCGCTGGAGGAGATCGTCTCCCCGGCGATCAAGGTGGTCACCATCGAGGACCCCGTCGAGTACAACCTGCCCGGAGTCAACCAGATCCATGTCCTGCCCAAGATCGGTCTGACGTTCGCCCGCGGGCTGCGGCACATCCTCCGGCACGACCCGGACGTGATCATGATCGGCGAGATCCGCGACCTGGAGACGGCCGAGGCGGCGGTGCAGGCGGCGCTGACCGGACACCTGGTGCTCTCCACGCTGCACACCAACGACGCCGCCAGCTCGGCGACGCGCCTGCTGGACATGGGCGTCGAGCCGTTCCTGGTGACCAGCACGCTGGAGGCGGCGATGGCCCAGCGACTGGTCCGAACCATCTGCCTGGAGTGCAAGCAGGAATACACCCCCGACCCGGCCGAGTTGCCGCGGGATTTCCAGTACCGGCCGGGCCAGACGCTGTGGCGTGGCGCGGGCTGCCGCAAGTGCCGCGGGACGGGCTACCACGGGCGGACGGGGCTGTTCGAGTTGATGGTCACCAGCCGGCCGATCCGAGAAAAAATCATGGCCCGCGCCCCCTCCGGCGACGTGCTCGCCGCCGCCACGGGGGAAGGCCTGCGCCTGCTGCGCGAGGACGGCTGGACCAAGGTCCGCGACGGGATCACCACGCTGGAAGAGGTGATCCGGGCGACCAAGGCATAGCCAGCCCAAGTCAACGATGCCCAGCTTCACGTACACCGCGAAGGACCCCACCGGCAGGACGCTGACCGGCGTGATGCAGGCCGACAGCGAGGCGGCGGTGGTCCGCACGCTCGACCAGCGTTCGCTGTTCCCGGTCCAGATTGTCCCGGAGGCGCAGCGGAACCAGACGCCCCTGGCCCAACTGGCCTCGGTGGCCGGCGCCCGCGTGCGCCTCCGCCACCTCAGCGCCACCTACGGGCAACTGGCGGACCTGCTCGGCGCCGGCGTGCCCATGCTGCGGTCGCTGGAAATCCTCTCCAAGACCAGCGCCAGCCCGGCCCTGTCGGCGGTGTTCGGCGCCGTCCGCGAAGGCGTCTCCGGCGGCGCCACCCTCGCCGACGCCCTGGCCGCCCATCCCGAGGTGTTCGGGGAACTGGACGTGGCCATGGTCCGCGCGGGCGAAACGGCCGGGTTCCTCGAAGACGTCCTGACCAACCTCGCCACCTTCCTCGAACGCCAGGACGACCTGCGGTCCAAGGTCACCGGGGCGATGATCTACCCGGTCATCCTGGCGACGTTCGCGGCCGTGGCGGTCACCGCCCTGCTGGTCTGGCTGGTGCCGAAGTTCGAGCAGTTCCTTTCGAGCCTGCCGCTGCCGCTGCCGTCGAAGGTGCTGTTCGCGGTCTCCAACGTGCTGCGGGGGTACTGGCCGGCGGTGCTGGTGGTGACGGTGGTGCTGGTCGGCGCGGCGGTCGGCTGGGTCCGCAGCGAGATGGGCCGGCGGATCTGGGACCGGTTGAAACTGCGAATCCCCGTGGCCGGGCGGGCGATCCGAATGGTCGCCATCACCCGCTTCTGCCGGGTGTTCGGCACGATGCTCACCAACGGCATCAACATCCTGGAGGCGCTGGCGATTTCCAAGGACGCCGTGGGCAACTCCCAGATGCGGACGGCGATCGAGGAAGCGGCCGAGAACGTCCGAGCCGGCGAGTCCCTCGCCGAGCCGCTGCGGCGGAGCGAGTTCTTCCCCACCGAGATTATCGAGATGATCGCGGTGGCGGAGGAGTCCAACCAGTTGGAGAAGGTGCTGCTGCACATCGCCGACACGGTGGAACGCCGGACGAACCGCCAGGTGGACGCCGCCGTCCGGATGGTCGAGCCGCTGCTGCTGATGCTGATGGCCGGGGTGATCGGGTTCATCGCGGTCGGGCTGCTGTACCCGATCTTCACCATGGCCAAGAACATACACCAGTGACCCGGCCGCCGCGGTCCGGGCGAGCAAGTTGGAAAGGAGCAGTCCGTTGAAGACGAACCGGAAAGACGACCGAGCATTCACCCTGATCGAAGTGCTGCTGGTGCTGCTGATCCTGGGCATGCTGGTGGGGGTGGCGATCGTGGCCTTTGGCGGCACCCAGAAACGCGCCGAGATCGACGCCACGAAGGTGAAGCTCAAAGCCGTCGAGAGTTCGGTGGAGCGTTTCAAGTTCCACGTCGGGCGGTACCCCTCGGCCACCGAGGGCCTGGCGGTGCTGACCAGCAGCGCCAGCCTGGAGAACGAGGAAGACAAGGCCAAGTGGGCGGGCCCGTACCTCAAGCAGACCGCCAAGGACGAGTGGGGCAAGGAATTCCACTACGAGCCCGTCGAGGAAGGCGCCAGTGACGTGCCCGAGGGCATGAAGTTCAAGGTCTGGTCTGAAGGCCCCAACGGCGTGGACGGCGACGAGGATGATATCAAGAGCTGGCAGACGGACGCGGAGACCCCCTGACCGCGCCGGCGGCGCGGTGGGGAACCGGCTCGACGCGCGGCGGCCCGCGGACCGGGGTCGCCGCGTCTGCGCGCCGCGGGGGCAGGACGCCCGCCGGGGGGGCTTCACGCTGATGGAGCTGATCCTGGTGCTGCTGCTGGCGTCGATCCTGGCCGGGCTGGCCGTCGCGGCGTTCCACGGCAGCCTCCAGTCCGTCCAGGCCCGCGACAGCGCCGAGCGGATCGTCCTGCTGCTGCGGACCGCCAGCGCCGAGGCCGCCAACATCGGCAAGCGCCTCCGGCTGGCCTTCGACGCCCAGACCGGCCAGCCCTTTCTGACCGTCCAGGCCGACCCGCTCAACGATCCGACCACCTTCACGCCCTATCACGGCTGGTGGGTGGACGCCTCCCGGCTCCAGGCGGGGGTTTACGTCGCCCGCTGCGAGCTGACCGGCCCCGACGCCTTCTACGAGCCGGACACCGATCCGGACGCCCTGGCCGCAGTGAACTTCTACTTCGACGGCACGAGCGACTCGGCCCGGATCCTGCTGGCCCGCCGCGGGGACGAGAACGTCTGGGCGATCGAGATCGTCCTGAACGGCGTGGACGGGACGATCACCCAACGCCGGCTGGACCCCGAGGAAAACGAGCAGGACGCCAAACTCATCGAGGACCTCTCGCAGACACCGTGAGCCCACAGGACCCATCTCGACTTCCGCCCCGCCGGCCCCGCGGCGTGATGCTGCTGGAGGTGCTGGTGGCCATGGCGCTGTTCGTCTCGGCCGCGGCGGTGGTCGGGTCGGCGATGTTCAGCGCCGCCGCCGCCGTGGAAGACCTCCGCCTGGAGACGGAGGCGACCAACCTGGCCCAGTCGGTTTTCACGGACTTGGCGGCCGGGCGGATCGAACTGGCGGACACCGAGCCGACCACCTACGACCTCGACACGACCACGACCGAGGACGACTCCGACAAGGACTTCCCCTGGACCTACCAGATCGTCACGGAGAGCCTCTCCGACGCGACCAACCTGCTGCGGGTGACGGTGATCGTCCGCAGCACGGACCCGTCCATCCGCCAATCCTGCAAGCTGACCCAGTGGATGCTGGCGCCGGCGCCGGAGGAGGCGCCGGAGGAAGGATACGACGAGGGGTTCGAGGAGGGCGGGCTGTGAGCGAATTCCAATTTCCAATTTCCAATTTCCAATTTCACCGCACCGGCAGTGCGCGCGGGCAATGGGAAATGGGAAATGGGAAATGGAGAATGTCCCCGGGCTTCACCCTCCTCGAAGCCGTTCTCTCGCTGT
>DASRZG010000158.1:0-11867 GCA_035686585.1 Phycisphaerae bacterium | reverse complement strand
CGACGGCAGCATCCTGGCCCAGATCGGCTCGACGTCGATGGCCACGCCGATCGCCTTCGCGCTGCACTACCCGGACCGGGCGCCGGAGCCGCCGGCCCCGCTGGACCTGGCGGCCGCCGGCGCGCTACACTTTGAGGCCGTCGATTCGAAGCGCTTCGGCGCCATCGAGTTGGGTTTCGAGGTGATCCGTCGCGGCGGCACGGCGGGCGCGGTGGTCAACGCCGCCAACGAAACGGCCGTAAGTGCTTTTGTGGACGGGAGGCTGGCGTTTGGAGAGATCGTGAATATTGTCCGGGAAGTCTTGAACCAAACGGCGGTGAATCCCGAATGTACTGTTAGGACCATCCTGGCGGCGGACGCCGAGGCCCGCCGGCAGGCGGACTCGCTGATTGCCGGGGAGGGGTCCGGCTGATCCGAAATCCGCAATCCGCAACCCGAACCTGGACTTGAAAGGCTCCTCATGGAGATCCTGCTGGACTATGTCGTGACGTACTGGACCAACTGGGTCTGGCCGATCGGGCAGTTCCTGATCGGGCTGGGGCTGGTGGTGTTCGTGCACGAGTTCGGGCACTTCCTGGCGGCCAAATGGGCGGGGATCAAGGTCCTGAAATTCTCGATCGGGATGGGAAAGCCCATCTGGTCGTTCCAGCGCGGGGAGACCCAATACCAGATCGCCATGGTGCCGATCGGCGGGTACGTGCACATGATGGGCCAGGACGACTTCAAGCCCGCCGACAGCAACGAGCCGCTGCCCGGTTCCTGGCAGGCGGCCCCGGCCGGGAAGAAGCTGATCGTTCTGGCCGCGGGGGTCACGATGAACGTGATCTTCGCGATGCTGTGCTTTGTGCTGATCTACATGGCCGGCAAACGGTTCGTCGAGCCGGTGGTGGGCGGCGTGGTGCCGGACTTCCCGGCCGCCACGGTCCGGCTGCCGGATGAGGTGGCCAAGGCGATGGGCGTGGAGGAGGCGGTGGGCCTGCGGCCGACCGACCGGATCACGGCCATCAACGGCAAGAAGATCCTCCGGTTCCAGATGCTGATCCAGGCGGCGGGGCTCAGCGACAAGAACGAGACGTTCGACCTGTCGATCCAGCGCGATGTAGACGGCAAGACGATCGACTTCAACGTCTCGCTCAAGCCCAAGCAGGCGCCGGACGGCATGAAGCAGTACATGTTCGGGATCGCGCCGGCGACGGTGATCGACAAGCCTGCCGAGGCCTTCTATGCGGGCCAAGAGCGCTTCGCGACCGGAGACGTGCTGGCGGGCATCGCCGGCGAGCCGATCGCACCGGGAACGGACCTGCTGCCGTACGTGAAGCTGGACGGCACGCCGGTGAAGGTGCGGGTTCGCCGGGACGAGAAGTTCGTGGACGTGCCCGTCAAGCCGTATCTGTACAGCCTGACCGACGACGGCCGGAAGACCAGCGACGATAACCTGGAGATCTTCGGCATGGCGGCCCGGGCCCAGGTGGGCGAGGTCATGCCGGACTCCCCCGCCGCCAAGGCGGGGCTGGTCCCCGGCGACGTCGTCGTGGAGTACGCCGGTATCACCAACCCCAGCCAGTCCCGGATTCTCAAGGCCAACAAGGGCCTGTACAGGAAGGAAACCTACATCCGCGTCCTCCGCGACGGCAAGGTGCTGGACCCCGTCGCCCTGACGCCCCGGCGCAAGGGGGGCCGGAACGTCATCGGCGTTGGCATGATCCCCGCCCAGGACGAGACGGTGGTGGCCCGGGTGGTCCCCGACTCGGCCGCCGCCGGCGCGGGCGTCCCGGCCGGGGCGGTCATCACCAAGGTCAACGACACGGACGTATCCACCTGGCAGCAGGTGTACAACGCCCTGGCGGCCGCCGACGGCGGGGACGTCAGGCTGACCTACCGCGCCGACGGGGCCGAGCAGTCGGCCGACCTCGGCGTGATCGACAGGAAGACCTTCGACGCCACCAACCAGGATCAGTTCGCCATCGTGCTGCCGGCGCTGGGCCTCAGCAAAGCCGAGGCGGTCCAGACGCCGCTGATCCGCCTGGGCCCGATCGGAGCGCTGCAGTGGGGTTTCGACGACACGGTCAACTTCGTCGCCTCGACCTACAAGAGCCTGCTTCGGCTGATCCAGGGGCGCGTCAGCCCCAAGGGCGCCTCCGGGCCGGTCGGCATCGGGGACCTGGCCATTCGCGTCGCCCGCAAGGGCCCCGGCGAGTTCATCTACTTTATGTCCATGCTCTCGGCCATCATCGCCGTGTTCAACTTCCTGCCCCTGCCCGTCCTGGACGGCGGGCACGTGGTGATGGTGCTGATCGAAAAGATCCGCCGCAAGCCCATCCCCCTGCGGGTCCAGATGGGCATCCAGATTACCGGCTGGGTCCTGATCCTCGGCCTGTTCGCGGCCTTGACGTACCAGGACATCATGCGGTGGATCGAGTGACCTGACATTGCCTGGAGAACGTGCATGGCGCAGGCCGACGCTTGTGGGATCGTACTGGTCGGATGCGGCACCGTGGGCGGGGCGACGGCCGCCATCCTGACCCGGCAGGCCGATCATCTCACCCAGCGCGTGGGAAGGCCGCTCACCCTCCGCGCGATCGTGGACGTGGACTTCACCCGCGCCCGCGCGATCGGCCTGGACGAATCCTTGTTCTGCGAGGACCCCGATGGGGCCATCGCCCGCGACGACGTGGAGGTGGTGGTTGAGCTGGTCGGCGGGACGGGCTTCGCCAGGGACGTGGTCGCCAAGGCCCTGTCGGCCGGCAAGAGCGTGGTGACCGCCAACAAGGCCCTGCTGGCCCACCACGGCCCGGAGCTTTGGGCCCTCGCCCGTCAGCACGGCGCCTGCATCGCCTTCGAGGGCAGTTGCGGCGGGGCCATTCCGATCGTGGCCGCCCTGACCGGCGAGCTGGCGGCCGATCGCGTCGAGGCCCTGTACGGCATCGTCAACGGCACGTGCAACTACATCCTGACCGCGATGACCGCCAACGGGCGGACCTACGCCGACGCCCTCACCGACGCGCAGGCGAAGGGGCTGGCCGAGGCCGACCCCACCCTGGACGTCTCCGGCGGCGACTCCGCCCACAAGCTGGCGATCCTGGCGGCCCTGGCGTTCGGACAGCGCGTGGATTTCGGCCGCATCTACGTCGAGGGAATCGACCGGCTCGACCTGACCGACATCCGCTACGGGCGGGAGCTGGGATACGTCGTCAAGCTGCTGGCGATCGCCCGGCAGCAGGAGGACGGGCTGAGCCTGCGGGTCCATCCGGCCTTCATCTCCCTCAAACACCCGCTGGCGTGGGTCTCCGGCCCGTTCAATGCGATCAGCGTTTACGCGGACAATTCCGGGCACACCATGCACTATGGCCGGGGGGCCGGCGGGTCCCCCACGGCCGCGGCCGTGGTGGGCGACATCGCCTCGGTGGCGCTGGGCAACGCCCGGCGAAGCTTCGATCAACTGGGCATCTGGCCGGACCGGTCCGCCCCGGCGGTGCCGTTGGACATGGACAGGGTCCGCTGCCGCTACTACCTGCGCCTGACCGTTCTCGACCGACCCGGGGTCCTGGGGACGATCGCCAACGTGCTGGGCGAGCGGGGCATCTCCATCTCCTCGGTCCTCCAGCACGAGCCGGCCGGCGGGGGCGACGGCGACGGCGTGCACGTGATCCTCACCACCAGCGGCGCCCTGGAAGGCAACCTCCACGCCGCCCTGAACGTCATCAACAACCACCCCACCGTCAAGGCCCCCACCGTCTGCATCCGCATGATCGACGAGCACCCGGAACGCATCGAGTGAAGTACGCCATCGTCATTCCGGACGGCGCCGCGGACGTGGCGCTGGAGGAGCTGGGGAGGCGGACGCCGCTGGAGGCGGCCCGGACTCCTCACATGGACCGCCTCTCGACCATCGGCAAGCTGGGGACGGTCCGGACGGTGCCGGAAGGCATGGACCCGGGCTCGGACGTGGCGATCCTTTCGGTGCTGGGCTACGACCCCCGCAAGTACTACTCCGGGCGCGCCCCGCTGGAGGCGGCGGCACGCGGGCTGGAGCTGGGGCCCGACGAGTGGGTGTACCGCTGCAACCTGGTGACGATCATCGACGGCGTGATGGAGGACCACTCGGCCGGGCACATCACCACCGAGGAGGGCGCCGTCCTGATCGCCGAGCTCAACCGCCGGCTGGGCGGCGAGCGGGTCAGGCTGCACCCGGGGGTCTCCTACCGGCACCTGATGACGGTGGCCGGCGAATCGGGGGCGACCACCACCCCGCCGCACGACATCCTGGGCCAACCCGTCGCCTCGCACATGCCTCGCGGGCCCGGCCGGGAGCTGCTGGCGAGGATGATCGACTCCAGCGCGAGCATCCTCGCCGAGCACGAGGTCAACCAGGTCCGCCGCGACCTGGGCGAGAACCCCGCCACGCACGCGTGGTTCTGGGGCGGGGGGAAGATGCCCGAGCTGCCCGCCTTCGCGGACCGGTTCGGCCTGCGGGGCGCGTCCATCACCGCGGTGGACCTGATCCGCGGGCTGTCGAAGCTGATCGGCTGGGACCGCATCGAGGTGGACGGCGCCACCGGGTTCCTGGACACCAACTTCGCCGGCAAGGGCGCCGCCGCCATCGAGGCCCTCACCGATCACGACCTGGTCTTTGTCCACGTCGAGGCCACCGACGAGGCCGGACACCAGGCCGACGCCGCCGGCAAGGTCAAGGCCCTGGGGGAGATCGACCGCCACATCGTCGGGCCGCTCCTGTCGCACCTGGAGGCGGGCAAGGAGGACTGGCGGATGATGGTCCTGCCCGACCACCCCACCCCCTGCCCCATCCGCACCCACACGGCCGACCCCGTCCCCTTCGCCATCGCCGGCACCGGCGTTGGCAACCTGGTCCGCCGCCCCTTCACTGAAGCCGCCGCCGAGAGCGCCGACCTGCACATTGAACACGGATGGGAGCTGATGGAGTATTTCCTGAGGGCGAAGTAGCACCCGGAACCGGTGGGAAGACGCGCGGAGCGTCCGGTGGTTCGTTTAGCGGTCGCCGGTACGGCGACCTTGAGGAGGCGGTCGTGCCGACCGCCGCTAAACTTGGGACACGCAACGCTTATGGGGCAGGTCCCGGACGGAACGTCGGGGGGCGCGGAATAGACTTGGAACGGGGGAATTCCTGACGTACCTTATCCGGTTCCGGGCAGGTGGCCCGGAGGCACGTGCCTTCCTGTGAGGCTCCGAGACGATGAGAGACACGGTGGTGATGAAGTTCGGCGGCACCAGCGTGGCGGACGGGGAGAAGATCCGCCAGGCGGCCGGGCGGGCGATCCGCGCCCGCCGGCAGGGCCGCCATGTGGTGATGGTGCTGTCGGCGATGGGCCATACGACCGACGAGTTGGTCGACCTGGCGCGCCAGGTCAGCGACAACCCGCCCAAGCGGGAGATGGACCAGTTGCTGGTGACGGGCGAGCAGGTGACGATCTCGCTGATGGCGATGGCGCTGGAAGGGATGGGCGTGCCGGCGATCAGCTTCACCGCCGGTCAGATGGGGATGGTCACCGACGACGCCCACACCAAGGCCAAGATCAAGCGGATCGACGTGCGGAGGATCCGCCGGCAGCTCGACGAGGGGAAGATCGTGATCGTCGCGGGCTTCCAGGGCGTGACCGAGGACGGACACATGACCACCCTCGGGCGCGGCGGGTCGAACGTGACCCTGGTCGCCATCGCCGCCGCCCTGGGCGGGGAGTGCGAGAACTACACCGACGTGGACGGCGTGTACACCGCCGATCCCCGGATCGTACCCAACGCCCGCCGGATCGCCCGGATCAGCTACGACGAGATGCTCGAGCTGGCCTCCCTCGGCGCCAACGTCCTGCACAACCGCGCCGTGGAGTTCGCCAAGAAGTACGACGTGCCCATTCACGTCCGCAGCAGCCTGTCTAACCGGAAAGGAACCTGGATCGTGAGCCAGTCGCAGGACATGGAGCGGATCGTCGTCAGCGGGGCCGCCCTGAAGAAGGACCTGGCCGCCGTCACGCTCAAGAACGTTCCGGACCGCCCCGGGCTGGCGGCCGAGGTCTTCCACTCCCTCGCCGCCGCGGGCATCGTCGTCGACGACATCATCCAGACCGAGCCGATACCGAAGCTGGCGACGATCTCCTTCACCATCGAGCTGTCCGACCTGCCCGAGGTCGAGGCCGTCTGCGAGAAGCTCTGCAGGAAGCACACGGGCATGGTCTGCGAGGCCCGGAAGGACCTGGCCAAGGTCTCCGCCGTCGGCCTGGGGATGCGAATTCACACCGGCGTGGCCGAACGCATGTTCGCCGCCCTGGCCAAAGGCGGGATCAACATCCGCAACATCACCACCAGCGAGATCAAGATCTCCTGCATCATCGACCAGGCCCAGGGCCCGGAGGCCCTCCGGCTGATCCACGACGCCTTCGGGCTGGGGGGCAAGGGAAGGAAGAAGACGGGCCGGAAGTAGCGGCCGATTCCGGGGGGAGACGCCTTTGGTGCGGGTATGGGTGCCACGGGCTGCTTGCAGCCCGTGACGCAGGGGGGTACCTTCGGCAGGGCCCCGCCCCGTTCCGCACAGGCTGCGAGTCCCGACGGCAATCGGGATGGCGCCCGGAGTTTCGAGGGTCCCCCTGAAGATCTCAAGCCGCTATAGCGACGCCGACTTGAACCCTGCCCCGGCGGCGTCGGTCACCCGGCCCACGAACAGGATCGTGTTCGTGGACACCTCCCGGATGACGTAGATGAAGGGGCGATCCGCCACGAACTCCCTGGTGGTGAAGTCGGACAGATTGATGCTAACACCACCATCCCTAGACTCGAGTCTGCCGGATGCCGCAGTCGACGTTGACCCGCTCCCCCCGGCCTCCGCCAGATCGACCACCGCCTCGTGCGCGATCTTGCCAAGGGACAGCCCGCCCTGCCCGGTGCCGTCGATGCCGGAGAAATCAGCAGCGCCCGGCGTGAAGGCGTCGGAGATGCCCAGCGATTGCAGGGCCGGCCCCAGATGGCCGCTGTATTGCGCCCGGAACCTGGGGATCGTCACGTGGACCTCCCGGACGAAGGAACTCCACGGGTCATAATTGGCGATACTGTCAATCATCTCCTGGGACAGCTGGGCCTCAACGGCCTCGAACCGACGCTTGTCCGGAAGGACAATTATCATGCTCTGGTCGTGGGTCTTGTCAAGAAGTTCGACGGCCGTGTAATTCCATTCCCTGACAAACTTAATACCATAATAATCCGACATCGCCGACATCATCGAAACGCTCTTCTGCCGCCCGTCCAGGGAAGTGAACTTCCAGGACTGGCTCTTATCGGCCGTGAACGGGTAGGCCCACTCGACGTTCCAGCCGAGATTGCTGGACAGCGCCAACGTGGTGGAGCGGTCGACGTCTCCGGGGCCGAACACGGCGGGGATAGCGCCGCCGGTCAGCGTCCTGACCTGTCGATTGATGCTGTTCCGCGCCCCCGTCGGGTTCCGCTGAAAGTCCACCACGCCCATCTCGGTGGAATAGCATGCCCCGAGGAGCTCGGCGTAGCGCCTCTGGACGGCGCCGATATCCTGTGTCCAGACGCCGTTGAACACGCCCAGCGACACCTTCGAGTCGAGCTGATTAATGAGATACTGCATGCCGGCGTGGACGCGGTCGCCTTCGAGGCCGAACCCCGCCACGTCGGCGATCTGCGCCGCCGTCTCGCCGGCGGCACCGGCATACGCCATCGACAGCGCCATGGACACGCACACCGGCGAGAACAGGATGTTGCCCGACCCCGACACGCCGACCATCTCGTGGTACAGGTCCCATGCCAGCGCGTTGCTGCCGGCCACGAGTTGGGAGGCGTCGGCAGCCACGTCCCCCACCGCCCCGAGCGACAGGGCGTCGCCGACGAGCGTCCGGCCCTTGATCACCACCGGCCCGACGGGGCCGACGACCCACCAGTCGGAGCTCACGCGGTCGCCGCCGATGTAGGCATTGCCCAACGTCGCGCCGCCGGGAGAGTCCCCCGCCAGCGCCATGTCCGCCCCGAAGTCGCCGCGGACCCACAGCCGGTCCACCCGGCCCGTAACCAAATCCGCGTCCGGGTCCTCGTCGAGCCATTCGTCCACGCGGAGCTTCCGGACTGCCGATCCGATCTGCACGTCCGACCCGTCGCCGATCCGCCCGGCGGTCAACTGCACGCCCTTGCCGGCTTCCGACGGCAGGACCACGTCCGCCCCATCGGTCAGGTCGTGCAGAGTCACCACGCCGATCGTACCGTCGCCGGACAGGACGATCCCGTCACCCGCCAGGTCCGTCCGCCTGGCCAGCAGGCCGCCCAGCGGGCTGCTGCCGAAGAGCCCCTCCAGCGTCGACAGACCGTCGCCGGCCTTGTTCGTCCTGATGTTCAGCCGGCTGGCCGCACTGGTGTCGCGCAGCAGAATCTCCGCCAGCTCCACCCCGTCTCCGTGAACGTCAATGATTCCCCTCTTGCCGGACCACTCCAGCCCGTCCCCGGTCAGCCGCAGCGAAGCCCACCCCTTGCGCAGCCTCACGGTCACGGCCGTGCCGTCGCTATCCACGTACCGCACCCCCCGGGCCGCCCCGACACCCACTTGCACCACCACGTTCGACCCGGACGCATCCACCACGGGCGGCGTGGAGACATCGCCATCGCCCGGCGAGGCGGCTGCGTCGCCGCTGAGCATAAGCCGAGGCTCCAGCGGCCCGAAGAAGTTCTGGCCCGTTGACACGGACGGGTCCATCGGCAGCGATCCCTTTCCCTGTTTGGTGCCTGGAACCCCTATGCTAAGGGCAATGCGCCATATCCGCAAGCTGGAACCGCACCTGCAAATACGGAATCCGAAACAAACCCGAAGCGTGAAGCACCAGAAAAACGGCAAAGAAGCAGCAAAGAAAAAGCATCCGACACGGGGGCCGTCGTTGCTTCTTCTTTGCTGCTTCTTTCGTATTTGCCGTTTCGAATTCGTTTCGGATTTCGGGTTTCGTGCTTTGCGCGTTTGTGTCGGATTTCGTTTTTCGGATTTCGTGCTTCTCCGGCGCGCAGAAAGCCGAACGAACCTCATCCCGGCCCCGGGCGTGGGGTATATTCAAACCCTGCTGACGAAGCTCTCCAGCGCTTCCTCGCGCGTTTCGTAGACGTCGATCACGCCGTGGATGCGGACGAGCTCGAAGAACATCCGCACCGGCCTGGAAGACCCGCAGAGCAGCTTGAGGTTCCCCCCGCCCGACCTTGCCTTGCGGAGGCAGGTCAGGATCGCCCCCAGGCCCGAGCTGTCCACGAAGTCCAACTGGCTGACGTCCAGGACCACCCCGGGCGTCTGCGCAACGATCGGCATCAGGGCCGACTTGAACCTGTCGTGGTTGCCGGCGTCCAGCGTCTTACACAGGACCGCCACGACCGCTATGTCGCCAACCCGCTCAGAACGTATTTCCATTACCTTCCCTCCCCGGTCCCTCCATTCGAAACATTCTAGTCAGCGAAACGCACCCGCCGGCCTCGGCGGAGCGAGAATACGACGCCTCGTCGGACGCCCGGTCGATCACGTACAGCCCCAGCCCCTCCCCCGCCAGCGGGTTGGGGGCGTCCCGGATCGGTTGCTCCTCGTCCAGCGGCGTGCCGCGATGCCGAAGCCGGACCGTCACCCGGTCCTCGAAGACCAGCCCTTCCAGCTCCACCGGCTGGTCCGTCCGCCCGGCGTAGGCGTGCCGGGTGATGTTGTTGACGGCCTCGTTGGCCGCCATCTGGAGATAGATCACGCCCTCCTCGTCCATCCGCCCCTCCGCCAGCTCCGTGCAGACCGCCCCGACGAACTCCCGCACCCGCGGCAGCTCCCGCGGGTCGCTGGAGATCTGAAGCGTCCTGCGCGCCAGCGGCTCGGCCGCCACGTGGCGGACCTGCACCGCCACGCACGTCAGGTCGTCCGCGGGCGCCTCGGCCCCACAGAACGCCATCACCTCCCGGCGGACCTCCTCCACCACCCGGTCGGCCCCGTCGGGCGCGAACTGCCGCACCAGCTCCACAAGCCGGTCCGACCCGAACAGCTCCCCGTCCGCCCGCCGGGCCTCGACCACCCCGTCGGAATAGAACAGCAGCAGGTCGCCGGCGGCCAGGGGGACGGAGATCTGCGAGTATTGGCAGTCCTCGATCACGCCCAGAAAAAAGTTGTCCCCGTGCAGCAGGCGGCACCGGCCGGTGCGGCGGCGGTAGTGGATCGTCCGCGTGTGCCCGCAGTCCACCAGCTCCAGCCGCCGGTTGCGCAGGTCGATCCGCCCGTAGCAGAGGGTGACGAAGCTCTCCAGGTTGATCAGCCGGGGGGTGATCTGCTCGTGGAGGCGCTGGACGATGCGACGGGGCTCGGGCGGCCCGGGGACCTGGGCCGCGGCGCCCAGGGCGCTGACCGCCTTCTGCACCAGGCTCTTGGTGGCGGCCGCCAGCAGCGCCGCGGGGACGCCCTTGCCCATCACGTCGCCGATCACCACGTCCAGGCACTGATCGCCGTGCCGGTAGAAATCGTAGAAGTCCCCATCCACGTACTCCGACGGCACCGACACCGCCGCCACGGACATCCCCGGCATGTCCTCGGGCACCTGCCCCAGCAGCAGCATCTGCTGGATCTTGAAGCCGATGACGTCCTCGCCGCGTCGGGCGACCTCCAGCTCCTGCTCGATCCGCCGCCGGTGCGCCGCGGCCGCTGACTCGCGCAGGACCTTGGCCAGGTCCGCCGCCACCTCCTCCAGCAGCTCCTGCTCCTCGTCCTCCGCCGCCATCTCCGGCGGCAGGGAGACCCCCAGCAGGCCCAGGACCTGCCCGTCTCCGCGGAGCCGGACGCACATGGCGGCGGCATCCCGGACCACGCGCGTCAGCGGGCAGTCGGGGCATTCCTCGTGGAGCGTGTGGATCACCTGCACGGCCGATCCGGCCAGGGCGCGGATCATGCAAGGGGTCAGCTCACCGGCGCCGAGGCGGCGGCGCATCGGCCGGAAAAGCCGGCCCATGCCGGCGTCGCCGGCGGCCTCGGCCACGCCGTCGGCGTTGATCAGGGCGATCCACGCCGTCGCGTACGCGCCGCAGTCGACCAGGATCTCGCATACCCTCCGCAGCAGAGCGGACCGGTCCGTCTCGCCGCGCCCGGCGTGGTCGATCGCGCGGAGGGCGCGGAGCACGGCGTGGAGGTGCTCGCTCCGCCGCTGCGACCGCTTGCGATCGGTGATGTCGCGGGCGAAGCTGCAATGGTATTCCCGCCCGTCGAACTCCAGGTGGTTGGCGGTGATCTCGACGGGAAAGATCACCCCGCCTTTCCGCCGGTGGCGGCCCTCGTAGGTGATCGACCCGGCCTCCTTGATCCGCTCCCAGTGCTCCCGCCACGCCTCCAGCGACAGGTCCGGGTCCACGTCCAGCACGCTCATCGACAGCAATTCCGGCTGGCTGTAGCCCAGCGAACCGCAGGCGGCCTCGTTGGCGTAGAGGTAGCGCCCGTCACGGTCGATCCAGAAGGCCGGATCGGCGGCGTGGTCCACGAAGAACTGGCTGAGGCGCAGGATCCTCTCGGCCTGGCGGCGGTCCGCCTCGGCCTGGTCCCTCTCGGTGAGCCTGTTCCGCAGCTCGTCGCGTTCGGCGACGAGGCGCTGGATGGTCTGTTGCGAATCCTCCAAGGCGCATCCTCTCTGACTGTCGGCGCGGACGGAGCGTGCGGCACACGAGGTGCAGCAGGAGTCCCCCCCTATCCGCCTGCGCGGCGACAGTGACCTCCGGAAAACGTCCCCCCATTATAGCCACGCCCGGGGCCCGTTCCCCCCTCTGTCCGAGGCCAACCGCGTATCCGCCCGAGTGCGCGGACGATGAGGGAATTCCGGCTATTCCCATTTCGCATCCGCCGC
>DASRZG010000157.1:0-11061 GCA_035686585.1 Phycisphaerae bacterium | reverse complement strand
CCCCAAGATCATGCTCAAGTTCGGCTACAACCTGCTGATCCTGCCGGCCGATCAGAGCGTGACCGACTACCACGTCGGCGGCGGCGCGGACACGTACATGCCCGAGGCGGCGGTCAAGACGCTGTCCGAATCGGGGATCATGACCGTCCAGCACCTGCTGCCGATCGTCCAGCGCAAGCAAGTCCTGGTCGCCGGCGACCGCCGCCTGGAGGTGCACCTGGTCGGCTGCCGGGGCGAGGTGCCGCTGGCCCATCGCGACCCCATGAAGCCCCTCCTGTCGACCGTGCCGGCCGGCGGGATGATCGTCGGCCAGGAGGTCGCCCGCGAGCTGGGCGTCAAGCCGGGCGACAGCGTCCGCACGCTCGAGGCGGACTTCCAGGTCATCAAGGTCTACGAGGCGCGGGGCAACCAGGACGACTTCAGCGCGTGGATCGAGCTGGCCCAGGCCCAGAAGCTCCTCGGCGTCGAGGGGAAGATCACCGGCATCCTGGCCCTGAGCTGCGTCTGCACCCGCGCTCAGCTTGACGAGATCAAGAAGGACATCGCCCGCATCCTGCCCGGCACGCGGGTCCACACGATGGTCAACGACGCGGTCATCCGCTACGAATCGCGGTTCCAGGCCGCCCAGGAGGCCGAGGCCCGCAAAACCCTCGCTCGCCGCCAGGGCGACAGGGACATCGAACGCCAGCGCGAAAGCCGCGCCCAGCTTAAGGGGGAGATCCAATCCCTGACCGGCTGGATCGTCCCGCTGATCCTCGTCGGCAGCGCCCTGGCCATCGCCCTGCTGGCGCTGAGCAACGTCCGCGAACGCCGGCGCGAGATCGGCGTGCTGCGGGCGCTGGGGCTGCGGTCCCGGCAGGTGTTCGCGGTCTTCCTGACCCGGGCGGTCCTGACCGGGGTCGTGGGGGCCTGCGCGGGTTACCTGGCCGGGTTCGCCGCGGCCGCCGCCTGGGCGCGGTCGCCGGCGCTGAGCGAGATATTCGACCCCGCCCTTCCGGCGATCGCCCTGCCGGCGGCGGCGCTGCTGGCGGCGCTGGCGAGCTGGGCCCCGGCCACGCTGGCCGCACGGCAGGACCCGGCCGTGGTGCTGCGGGAGGAGTAGGAACCGACATGCTCGAGTTGTGCGAAGTCAGCAAGCTCTACCGGCGGCCCGACGGGACCGTCACCGCCCTCCGCGACGTGTCGCTGAAACTCGGCGCGGGCGACTTCCTGGCCGTGCAGGGCCACAGCGGGTCGGGCAAGACCACCCTGCTGCTGTCGGCCGGGGCCCTGCTGGCGCCCGACGCCGGGAAGGTCCTGCTGGCCGGCGAGGATCCCTACGCCCTCTCGCCCGAGCGCCGTGCCGCCCTGCGGGGCCGGAAGATCGGGTTCGTCTTCCAGCAGTTCCACCTCGTGTCGTACCTGAGTGTCCGCGAGAACGTCCTGGCGCCGTCGCTGGCGGTCGAGGCCGACGGCTCCGCCGCCCGCGCGGACGAGTTGATCGCCCGCTTCGGCCTGTCCGACCGCGTCAACCACCTGCCCGCCGAGCTGAGCACCGGCGAGCGCCAGCGCGTCGCCCTCGCCCGCGCCCTGCTCAACCGCCCCTCCCTCCTGCTGGCGGACGAGCCCACCGGCAACCTCGACGCCGCCAACGCCCGGACCGTCCTGGACGCCCTGGCCGAGTTCGCCGACGCCGGCGGCGCCGTCCTGCTGGTCACCCATCACGACGACGCCGCGGCCGCCGCCCGCCGCATCGTCCGCCTGACCAACGGGAAACTCGAAGGCGGCGCCTGAGGCGATCCCGCGAGGTCGAAGACAACCAGTCCATGGCTCCCAGTCCGGTCTTATGTTGAATCCTCTCCCCGTTTTCGGGATAATCCCGGAGGATGCGAGCCACCCGCTCCACGCGAGTCCCGACGCACAACAGGAAGGAATGTAGACGTGAATCGAAGTCGTATCGCGTTTCTCGCCGTTCCGGCCGTGGTGGCGATGCTGGCCGGGGGGTGCAAGGACCCCGCCGCCAAGCCCGCCAGGCCGCTGACCGTCCACGTCGGCGGAACCATGAAGCCGGTGATGGACAAGCTCGGCGAGCTCTACCTCGCCCGCACGGGGCAGGCGATCGAGATCAACTCGGCCGGGTCCGGCGAGCTGCTCGCCCACATCGACTTCGCCAAGGAAGGCGACCTGTACGTCTGCCACGACCCGTTCATGGACGAGCTCATGCGGAAGCACAAGATGGGCGTGGACGGCTGGACGATCGCCGAGCTCACGCCGGTGATCGTGGTCCAGAAGGGCAACCCCAAGAACATCAAGGGCCTCAACGACCTGCTGCGGGATGGGCTGACGGTGTGGTTCACCGACTACGAGAAGTCGACGCTGGGATGGATGCTGCCGACGATGTTCTCGAAGATCAACGTCGACCTGATGGAGATCGACAAGACGCGGAAGTTCCCGACCGACCGCAGCGGCGGCAAGCTGGCGACGTTCGTGAAGATGAAGACCGCCGACGCGGCCATGTGCTGGCGGGCGGTGGCGGCCTTGCGGGCCGACGGCGTGGACATCATCGAGCTGCCCCCCGAGCAACTGCCCACCCCCGGCGTGGACACCGTCACCACCGCCACGGGCAAGCAGTACACGCTGATGCCGGTCCGGGTGACCGTCAGCACGCTGAGGTGCTCGGACCAGCCGGCCGAGGCCAAGGCCTTCGCCGAATTCACCGCCTCGAAAGAGGCCGCCGACACCCTCAAGGAATTCGGCTTCACCCTCTGCCAGCCGAGGCGGAACTACGCCGACGGCGAGGAGTTGAAGTAGGGCGCAACCGAGGGTGCCATGGTTACGCGTCGTCCGCGCAACCATGCTGACTGTAGGTCTGGGGATGTTCCCCCCCGGCCGGCGTTGGCATGGTCAGGCGGAAGACGCCTGACTGTGGCAGCCGGTTCCAACGAATGCGCGCGCCATTGGAGGTCGTCATAATCCGAAATCCCATATCCCAAATCCGAACTCAACTCGTCCTGGCCCTTCTGCTCGTGGCCGCCGGCCTGGTTGGCTGCGGCGGGGCGAAGCCGGCGAAGAAGACCGTCCGCGCGTACGTCGGGGCGGGGATGCGCCGGGCGGTGGACGAGCTGGCCGAGGCCTTCGAGGCCGAGACGGGCATCGCCGTCGAGGCCGACTACGGCGGCAGCGGGATCATGGAGACCCGCGCCCAGATGGACCCCGCCGCCGACGTGTTCCTGCCCGGGGACGTCCACTACGTGGACGACCTGCACGCCAAGGCCGGGCTGATCGAGGAGAAGACCGACATCGCCTGGTTCGTGCCGGTGATCCTCGTCGCCAAGGGCAACCCCAAGGGCATCCGGGGCCTGGGCGACCTGTTCCGCGACGACGTGAAGGCGGGCCTGGGCGACCCCAAGGCCTGCCAGGTGGGCCGGATCAGCGGGAAGATCCTCGCCAACAGCGGCCTGGACCGCGCGAACCTGAAGGGCCTGAAGGAGGCCGACACCGTCGAGAAGCTCGGGGCGTGGGTGGCGATGAAGAACGTGGACGCGTCGATCGTCTGGGACGCCACCGCCGCCAGCTACGCCGACGCGGCCGAGGTGATCGAGATCCCCAAAGACGCCAACGTCATCTCCCACGTCGTGGTGGGACTGATGACCACGTCGCGGGACAAGGCCGCCGCCCGGCGGTTCATCGCCTTCATGGCCGGCGAGAAGGGCAAATCGATCCTGGCGGCCAACGGCTACCGGACCGAGGCCCCGTGAGAGAGCCCCCCGTGCCCCACCGACCCGGCAAGACCGAGCATATCCATCCCGTCGCGGGGCGGCGCGCCAACGTGCTGTCGGTGGCGTCGCTTTCGGTCCTGGCGCTGTTCGTGCTGATCATCCTGTGGCTGGTGGCGGCCGACGTGGCGTACCTGGTGACCGGGCAGATCCGCACCGGCGCGGTGGCGAAGATGCTGGCCGACCCGCGGGCGATGCGGGAGATCGCCCGGGCGATCTGGCTGAGCGTGTCCAGCTCGCTGCTGACGCTGGTGCTGGTGATGCTGTTCGCCGTGCCGACGGGCTACGCCCTGAGCCGGTACCGCTTCCGGGGGCACGCCCTGCTGGAGGTGATCGTGGACGTGCCCATCGTCCTGCCGCCGACGGTGATCGGGCTGTCTCTGCTGGCGGTGTTCGGGCTGGGCCCGGGGTCGTGGCTGAAGCAGTCGCTGCACCTGTCCCTCAGCTCGATGACGGGGATCGTGCTGTGCCAGTTCCTGGTGTCGGTCTCCTATTGCATCCGGGCGGTGAAGGCGTCGTTCGACTCGGTGGACGTCCGCCTGGAGCAGGTGGCGATGTCGCTGGGATGCCCGCCCTGGAAGGCGTTCTGGCAGGTGACGCTGCCGCTGGCGAGCGGGGGCCTGGTCGCCGGCGGAGTCATCGCCTGGGCCCGCGCCATGGGCGTGTTCGGAGCCCTGATGATGCTGGTCGGCACCGGCCCGCGGGTGCGGGTGATGCCCACCGCCATGTGGCTGGAGCTCAACAGCGGAAACATCGTCCAGTCCCTCACCATCGCCATGACCGCGCTGGTCATGGCCGGGGCCGCCCTGGCGGTGGTCCACTGGCTGGCGCCGGGGAGGAAATGGGCATGACGGGCGGGAAAGCAGCAACAGCAGCGAATGTCGAACTGCAACGGACGTCCTATGCTTCGTATTGAGCAGATATGTCTTGGGGCCGGTGACTTCCGGCTGCGTGACGTGACCTTCGAGGTGGCGGCGGAGGAGTACTTCGTCGTGATGGGCCCGACGGGCTCGGGCAAGACGCTGCTGCTGAAGGCGGTGTGCGGGCTGATCCGCGTTGCCTCCGGCCGGGTCGCCATCGGCGGGGCCGACGTGACGAACCTGGAGCCGCGTTTCCGCCGCGTGGGCTACGTGCCCCAGGACTCGGGCCTGTTCCCGCATCTTTCGGTCGCGCGGAACATCACGTTCGGCCTGCGGGTAACCGGCATACGTCACGCCGAGGCGATGGCCCGGGTCGCCGCGCTGGTGGAGATCCTCGGCCTGGGCTCGCTGCTGGAACGGTCCACGCTGAACCTCAGCGGCGGGGAGAGGCAGAAGGTGGCCTTGGCCCGGGCGCTGGCGATCCAGCCCGCCCTGCTGCTGCTGGACGAGCCGGTCAGCGCCCTGGACGAGCCGACGCGGCGGGAGATCTGCCATCTGCTGCGGCGCGTTAAGAGCCAGTTCGGCGTGTCCACGCTGCACGTCTGTCACAACCGGCGCGAGGCCCGCGACCTGGCCGACCGCGTGGGCGTGATGTCCGGAGGCCGGCTGGTCCAGGTCGGCACGCTCGAGGAGCTCGTCGACCGCCCCGCCGATCCCCTCGTCCGGCGGTTGCTGATGCTGGAGGGAGAAGGTCAGGAGGAGGTCTAGGCGACCTTGGAGGCGGTCGTGCCGACCGCCGCTAAACCTTGTGAAAACCGCAAGCGGGGGTGGCGCGATCCGCTGCGGGAAGTCAGGGCCTCGACAAAAGGAGATCGGCCCGATCCCCGACGGGGACCGGGCCTTTCTCAATCTCGGGGTACAGAAGGCGTAGTCACTACCGGCGCCGGCGGCGGACCAGTTGGATCGTGCCGCCGATCGCCAGGAGGATCAGGGCGGCCGGCTCGGGGACGCCGGCGACCAGCATGTCCTGCTTGGTGTCGCTGTGCAGGATCACGAACTCGGTGCCGGTCTCGTAGCGCTCGGGCAGGTCGGCCAGCTTGTCGGCGGCGTCGTCGACGACGGCGTCGTTGCCGGAGATGTAGAAGTCGCCCGCCGCGGGGTCCGGGTCGTTGCCGGCGGTCTCGAAGATCAGCTCCCAGATGGCCGCGGCCAGCCCGGCCGCGGAGGTGCCGTCGCTCACCGAGGCCGCGTAGCTGTCGTACAGCCAGGCGACCTGCTCGCCGATGAACGCGCCCGGCCTGTTGAGCGTGTCCAGGCCCAGCTCGGTGGCCTCCATGTCGCCCACGAACTGGTAGACGTCCACGCAGTAGCCGGTGTACGGCTTGTTGCCGTAGGTCAGGAGGTACTGGCCGAGGGGGATGGTGTGCCCGTCGACGAACGAGCCGGGGGCGTGAATGGTGGCCTTGGCGGTCAGGCCCAGGCCTTCGTAGGTCATGATGTCGGCGTGGGCGGCGGCGGACAGGGCCAGGACGGCGGCGAGGGCGGCAAGGCGGGTTCGCTTCATGAGTTGGCTCCTTATGGCCATAGCGATATTGCCGTTTTCGTCCGCGGCCCTCGGCGGGCGCGCGGAATCCGTGCGTTGCTGTGCGATGCGATTCGCCCGCGGCTACAGGCCGGGGTCAGGTCGGCGTGATGCGGCGTGAGGCCCGACCTGACGCACCGGCGGCGGGCCGGTGTCGGACCCGCCCCGGAGGGCGGTCCAGAAGAACCGTACGATTCGCTACAGGTCCAGGCCAACGGAGCGAGCGCGAAGATTGACGATTGAGGATTGTCTATTGTCGATTGGGGGGGTAAAGCCCAGCCATAGCTATGGCTGGGCTTTAGGGGTCACACCCTGTCCGAACCCCTGGCGCCGCAGATGACAGGCGTGCTCGTGGCCCGGGCGGCCCGGGACGAGCTCGAGCTTGGGTTCCTCGTGCACGCAGACCCGCGGCAGGATCACCGTCTCGCCCTGCAGGTTGACGGGGCATCTCTGATCGCCCGGCAGGTCGCGGGCCGCCTGGCGCGCCAGCGGGCAGCGGGGGTGGAACGGGCAGCCCGTCGGCGGGTTGATCGGCGAGGGGGGCTCGCCCTCCAGACGGACCTGCGTCTTGACGCGCCCCGGCTCGGGCTCGGGCACGGCCGAGAACAGGGCGTGCGTGTATGGGTGCAGCGGATTGGCGTACAGCTCGTCGCGGTCGGCCGTCTCGACGATCCGGCCCAGGTACATCACCGCCACGATGTCGGCGAAGTGCTCGACCACCGCGAGGTTGTGGGCGATAAACAGGTACGTCAAAGCCAGCTCGTCCTGGAGATCGTTGAGCAGGTTGAGGATCTGCGCCTGGATGGACACGTCCAGGGCGCTGATCGGCTCGTCGCAGACGATGAACTTCGGCTCGGTCGCCAGGGCGCGGGCGATGCCGATCCGCTGCCGCTGCCCGCCGGAGAACTCGTGCCGGTACCGCTTGGCGTAATCCGCCGACAACCCCACCCGCTCCAGCAGCTCCGCCACGCGCTGGCGGCGCTGGGCCCTGCCTCCGCACAGGCCGTGGACCTTCAGCGGCTCGGCGACGATGTGCTCCACCGTCATTCGCGGGTTCAGGCTCTCGGCCGGGTCCTGGAAGATCATGCTCATGTGGCGCCGCAGCGGGCGGACCTGCCTTTCCGGCAGCGCCAGCACGTCCGCCCCGTCGAAGAACGCCTGCCCCGCCGTCACCGGCACCAGCCGGAGGATCGACCGCCCCACCGTCGTCTTGCCCGAGCCGCTCTCGCCCACCAGCGCCAGCGTCCTGCCCCGCGGGATGTCGAACGACACCCCGTCGACCGCGCGGACGTACCGCTTGTGCCACAGCCCGCCGCGGACCGGGAAGTACGTCTTCAGGTCCCGCACGATCACGAGTTGCCGGTCGGTGTCACTGATCATCGCTGCCTCCCGGCTTCGTCAGCGGCGCGCTCGACGGGTCGCTGGGATAGCCCTCCTTGTAGCCGGGGCACTCCCAGCAGGCCGCCCAGTGCTTGTCCGCCACCTCGCGCAGATCGGGCTCGAGGGTCCGGCAACGCTCGAGGTTGCAGCCGATGGGGCATCGCGGATGGAACTTGCAGCCCTTGGGAAACGCCAGCGGGTTGGGCACGCTGCCGGGGATGGTCTCCAGGCGGTTCTTCTGCTCGCCCAGCCTCGGCAGCGAGCGGAACAGGCCCTGCGTGTACGGGTGCAGGGGCTTTTCGAACAGCGCCCGGACGCCGGCGAGCTCGGCCAGTTTCGACGCGTACATCACCGCCACCACGTCGGCGGTCTCGGCCACCACGGCCAGGTCGTGGGTGATCAGCAGGATCGACAGCCCCCGCCGCCGCTGGAGGTCCTTCATCAGGTCCAGGATCTGGGCCTGGATGGTCACGTCCAGCGCGGTGGTCGGCTCGTCGGCGATCAGCAGCTCCGGGTCGCAGGACAGCGCCATCGCGATCATGACCCGCTGGCGCATCCCGCCGGAGAGCTGGTGGGGGTACTCCCGGAACCGCTGCGCGGGGTCGGGGATGCCCACCTGGGCGAGCGTCTCGACGGCCAGGTCCCGCGCCGCCCGGCGGGGCAGCCTGCGGTGCAGGCGGATCGCCTCGACGATCTGGCTGCCCACGGTGAACACCGGGTTCAGCGAGGTCATCGGCTCCTGGAAGATCATCGCGATCCGCCCGCCCCGGACGCGGCGCATCTGGGCGTCGCTCAGGTCGGTCAGCCGCAGGTCCTCCAGCAGGATCTCCCCGCCCGCGATCCGACCGGCGGGGCGGTCCACCAGGCCCATGATCGACAGGGCCGTGACGCTCTTGCCGCAGCCGCTCTCGCCGACCAGCGCGAACGTCTGCCGCGGCGCGATGGCGAAGCTGACCCCGTCGACGGCGCGGACCACGCCGTCTTCGGTGGAAAACTCCGTCCGCAGGCCGCGGACGGTCAGGATGGCGCCGTTGGCACTCATGCGGTCTTGAGCCTCGGGTCCAGCGCGTCCCGGAGCCGGTCGCCGAAGATGTTCCACGCCAGGACGATGAGGAAGGTGGCGACCACCGCGGCGGTCACCTCCCACCACCGGCCGACGACCAGGTCCATCCGCGCCTCGTTGATCATCTTGCCCCAGCTCGGCATGTCCTTGACGCCGAGGTTCAGGAAGCTCAGCATCACCTCGGCCGAGATCGCCCCGACAAATCCCAGCGAGAACTGGATGATCCCGATGTGGAAGACGTTGGGCAGCACGTGCCGGAACAGGATGCCGATCCCCCGCCGCCCGGTGGCGCGGGCCGCCAGGACGTAGTCCAGCTCGCGGATCTTCATCGTCTCCGCCCGGACCAGCCGGCAGGTGCCGATCCAGCTCATCACACCCAGGGCGATGTACACCCCCGCCATCCCGTCCAGGTCGATCTGCAGGGGCGTGCCGCCGAACAGCTTCCTGTCCATGAACGCGAAACGCAGCGCGATCAGCAGGATCAGCCCGGGAATGCTCGCCAGGGTCGTGTACAGCCAGACGATGCCGTCGTCGATCCACTTGCCGTAGTAGCCCGCGATCGCGCCCAGGATCATCCCCACCGGAACGGCGATGCAGTTGGCCATGAACGCGACGGTCATGGACACGTGGGCGCCGAGGAGGGTCTTCTGGTAGATGCTCCGGCCCAGGGCGTCGGTGCCCAGGGGCTCGCTCCAACTGGGGTGGGCGTTGACGTTGTCGTAGTCGTAGTGGTTCGACCAATCCCCGAAGGCGAACGGGGCCACGATGGCGATCAGGACGTAGACGGCGATGATGCCGAAGCAGACCATCGCCACCGGGTCGCGGCGGATTCGCCGGACGGCGTCGGACCACAGGCTCCGGCCCGCCCGGGGCGCGGCGGAGACGGCGGGTTGTGTCAGCGTGGTCATTCCGTGTGCGTCTAGCGGAGTCGGATCCGCGGGTCGAACACCGCGTACATCACGTCGGTCACCAGCAGCGACACGACGTAGACGACCGCGGTCAGAAACGTCAGGCCGGTGATGATCGGCACGTCGCGGGTGGTGATGCTGGAGAGCATCAGGTCGCCCAGGCCCGGGACGCCGAAGAACCGCTCCAGCAGCAGCGAGCCCATGATCAGGAACGGGATGGCGGTGACCAGGTTGGTCAGGATCGGCAGCATGCAGTTCTTCAGCACGTGGCTGAACAGGACCGAGTACAGCGGCACGCCCTTGGCGCGGGCGGTGCGGACGTAGTCCCTTCCGATCTCGTCCAGGAACACCGTCCGGTAGAACCGGACGCTGCCGCCGATGCCCGCCACCACCGCGATGAGCACCGGCACGTAGATGTTGGAGGGCTTGTCCAGCCCCCACGCCCGCTCGGGGTTGATCTGGAACATCAGCCACTGCCCCAGCACCATGTAGGCAAGGAACGGCACGCACATCCCCAGCACCGCCAGGAAGACCCCGATCCGGTCCACCCACGTGTCGCGGTAGTAGGCGACCACGCAACTGATGATCATCGCCGAGATCCAGCCCAGCGCCATCGCCGGCACCGTGATCCCCAGGCTGTACTTGGCCTTGTGAGCAATGATGGTCGTCAGCTTCTGGTCCGTGGCGTAGCTGCGCCCCTGGAACGTCACGCTCTTGTACAGGTGGTTGAAAAACTGCACGCGCTTGGGCTTGTCCAGCCCGTGCCGTTTCAGCCACGCCTGCCTCTGCTGCTCGGGGGCCTTAGGGCTGACGTAGTTGAAGGAGATGTCCCCGGCGATGACGTTGAACAGCAGGAACGTCAGCAGCATCACGCCGAAGACGGTCAGGACCGACTGGATCAGGCGGCGGATCACGAAGCTCGGCATGCCGTCACCTCCCCCCCAACTCGCGCCGGCGCCCGGCGTCGATCCGCCTGTACTTGCTGAAGCCGTACCCGATCGGATGCTGCTTGATGTTGCCCACCCAGTCGTAGTACAGCACGAAGGCCATGTGCTCGTCCAGCAGCACCACCGGGCAGTCCTCGCTGATGATCCGGGCCATCCGGGCGTACAGCGCCGTCCGCTCGGGGGTGTCCTCCATCGTCCGCGCCTGGACGTACAGGCGGTCGAACTCGGCGTCCGAGTAGTTGGCGTTGTTGGTGTACTTGGCGATGTTGGGCGAATAGAACAACTGGAGGAAGTTCTCCGCGTCCGGGTAGTCCGCGTGCCAGCCCATGGTGTAGATCTGGGCCTGCTTGTTGCGGACTTTCCGCTGCTGCGTCGGCCAGTCGTTGAAGTTCACCTTCAGCTTCACGCCCACCTTGGCGAACTGCTGCTTGATGAAATCCGTGCTGCGCACGGTCGCCGGGCCGCTGTCCCCGACGTCCAGCTTCAGCTCCGGGATCTCGCCGTTGACCAGCACGCCCGCCGCCGCCAGCTCCTTCTTGGCCAGGGCGATCTGCTCGGTCGCCGCC
>DASRZG010000156.1:0-4278 GCA_035686585.1 Phycisphaerae bacterium | reverse complement strand
GCGTTCTCTCAGTTTCTCGCGTGCCCGCCCCGAACGGCTCTTGACCGTTCCGACCGCCACGCCGGTGATCTCGGCCACTTCCTCGTGACTGAGCCCTTCGACGTCCACGAGGAACAGCGTCAGCCGCTGCTCCGGGCCCAGCTCGCCCAAGGCGGCGATGACGCGCTCGTCCGAGAAATTCTCCAGCAGGTCCTCGGCGTCGGTCCACTTGGTCGGCTCGACCGGCTCGGGCCCGGAGAGGAGGGACTCCTCGATGGGCACGACCACCCCGGCCCTGCCCGCGTGGCGAAGCTCGTCCAGCCACGTGTTCCGGAGGATCGCCAGCAGCCACGCCCGGCAGTTCGAGCCGGGGGTAAACGAATCAAATCGCTTCAGCGCCTTCAGATACGTGGACTGCACCAAGTCGTCCGCCCGGTCGCGTCGGCCTGTCATCGCCAGGGCCGCCCGGTACAAGCCGTTCAGGTGGCCCAGGGCCTCTTTCTCGAAGTCCTTCGGGTCAGCCATGGCCGCTCCGGGTATCCCGGGCACTCGTCATAACGTCGCACGTCACGGAACCGTTCCCTCGAATTCGGCCCAATGGCCGTCCGCTTCATCATGGTGATTGGGCGTGCTCCAGTCAACTGGTACGCTCGGTGGGTGTCGATGGTCGGGGCTTTTCCCGCCCTTGACACGACCGTGGCGGGCGGGTATCTTTTCTGGTTCGCACTCCCGGGCGGGAGTGTCGCCCGGGAACGGCGCGGAGCTCGGCAATGGCCAGACGAAAGAACGCCAAGTCGCTGTTCGAGGTAATTACCGATTCCCACCGGCCTCCGGTCGGACCCGCCGGCCGGGACGTGCGACAGGGCGAACCGGCCGCCGGCGCCCCGCCCCGGCCCGGCGCGGCGCCCGAAACGGCGCGGGGCAGGCCGGTGCTGAAGGCCTCGGGCGAACAGACGATATCGCTCAGCCAGTTCAACGCCGTCAGCATCGCGATCGGCGTGGTCCTGCTGGTGTTGCTGGCATTCCTGTTGGGCCAGGCGATCAGGATCCGGCCGGCGGGGGGCGCCGGTAGCGGCGGCGGGATGTCGCCGCTGGGACCGGAGTTCGTCGGCGGCGCCGGCGCGGGGCAGACCGCCCTGCCGCCGATGGTGCCGGACAACTACCAGAGAAGCAAGGGTTACCGATACTGGGTGATCCACGAGAACGTGGCCAGCACCAAAGACGGCCTGGAGATGAAGAAGTTCTTTCACAGGAACCTGGTCGGCGTCACGGTCAACCCGGACCCGTCCCTGCAAGGGCAGTTCATCGTGAAGGACACCCGCGGGTTCGGCCCCACGCCCTCGCCGCAGATGGCCGCCATGATCCGCGAGCGGGAGGATATGCTGGAGAGGCTGTGCGAGCTGTACAAGCTGCAGGTCCGCTCGGGGCTGATCTCCGGGCGGGACTACGATTTCAAGAAGCTGAGCCTGGAAACCGAAGAATAGACAGGGCCGAACGGCCCCCGACAGGAGGTATGCCATGACCATGGATCGCACGCTGAAGACGCACGGCGGGCTGGTGCGGGCGCGCAGCGTCCTGACCCGCACCGAGCGGATCCAGCGTCTGACGGAAGAGGGCAAGTTCGACCTGGAGGCGGACAATCCCCTGGGGCTGCCCAAGGTGAAGATCCGCCACTCCAAGGCGGGGACGAAGTCCAAGAAGGCCGCCGAGGAGGTCGCCCCCGAGGCCGGCGCCGCCGAAGGGGGCGAGGGCGCCCCGACGCCCGCCGCCGAGGACAAGTGACCGCACCCGCCCGCGGACCGGCACCCCCCGCGGCGGGAATCCGAACACGTCACGCCGCTGTCGCCCTGGCAGCGGCGTGATTGAGTGAAGGCAAAACCGATGAGCGCCAACGTCGCACGAATCGCCGCCCGCATGGCCAAACTGGACGCCTCGGGCATCCGCAAGGTGTTCGACCTGGCGGCGAAGATGACCGACCCGATCAACCTCTCCATCGGCCAGCCGGACTTCGACGTCCCCGCGCCCGTCAAGGCGCAGGCCATCGCCGCCATCCAGAGCGGGTTCAACAAGTACACCGTCACCCAGGGCGCCGCGGGCCTCCGCGAGGCCATCGCCGCCGCCTGCGCCGACGAGTTCGGCTGGACCGACGACAGGCCGTACCTGGTCACCAGCGGCGTCTCCGGCGCCCTGGTGCTGGCGTACCTGGTGCTGGTCGAACCCGGCGATGAGGTCATCCTGCTGGACCCGTACTTTGTGATGTACGAGCACCTGGCCAACCTCTGCGGGGGCAAGACCGTTCCGGTCGACACCTACCCGGACTTCTCCCCCGACCCCGCCCGCATCGAGGCCGCCATCACCGACCGCACGCGAATGCTGGTGGTCAACTCCCCGTGCAATCCCTCCGGGCGCGTCTACGGGGACGACGTGCTGGCTGCCATCGCCGACGTGGCCGCTCGCCACGACCTGCTGGTCATCTCCGACGAGATCTACAACCTCTTCTGCTACGACCAGCCGTTCGCGTCGCTGGCGAGCCACTGCGACAACACCCTGCTGATGAGGAGCTTCTCCAAGAGCTACGCGATGACGGGGTGGCGGCTGGGCTGGTGTACGGGCCCGGCCGCGATCATCGAGAAGATGACCATGCTCCAGCAGTACAGCTTCGTCTGCGCCCCGAGCGTGGCGCAGGCGGCCGGGGTGGCGGCGATGCAGTGCGACATGTCCGCCCAGAGGGACGCCTACCGTCACAAGCGTGACATGGTCTACGACGCCCTGGCCGAGCCGTTCGGGCTGATCAAGCCGGGCGGGGCGTTCTACGCCTTCGTCCCCGCTCCCGAAGGCGAGACCGGAACGGAATTCGTCGAACGCGCCATCGCCGCCAACGTGCTGATCATACCCGGCAACGTCTTCTCCCGGCGGGATACGCACTTCCGCATCTCCTACGCCACCAGCGACGAGAAGCTCGCCCGCGGCCTGGACATCCTGGCGGGATTGGCGCGGTAGCGGACGAAGGGAAGACCGCAGACCCAAAAGCCCACGGAAGGCTTTCCGTGGGCTTTATGTCCCCTGTGGAACAGCGTCCTGGGAGATTATCCCGAATGACTCGCTTCCGTCCAGGCGCGACCATCCCTCATCCTCAGACCGAACGAAGGGTTGAGGACGCCACCCACATCCACGACAATGCAGCCGGAGAAAGGAGCGTCGTGATGGCTCATCGTGTGCGTCTGGGGCGGAGCGAGTTGATGGTCTCTCCGGTCTGCTACGGGTCGTGGCAGCTCTCGCCGCGGTTTTGGGGCGATGTGCCGACCGGGCAGGTGGCCTCGGCCATGCGGAGGGCGTTCGAGGTGGGCGTCAACTTTTACGACACCGCCGACGCCTACGGCAACGGGCTCAGTGAGACCGTCATGGGCGAGGCCCTCACCGGCCTGCCGCGCGACCAGATCATCGTCGCCACCAAGGTCTACCACCACTTCTACGACGACGGGCGACGCCACCCGGACCTGTCGCCCGCGTGGATCCTCGAGGAGTGCGACCACTCCCTCCGCCGGCTCCGGATGGACACCATTGACCTCTACCAGCTCCACGCCTTCGACCCCATGGTCCACATGGCCGAGGTCACCGAGGCCCTGGAGAAGCTCCGCCAGGCCGGCAAGATCCGCTGCTACGGCCTGAGCAACTACACCGTCGAGCAGATCCGCTGGGCACGCTCCTGCGGGGATTACGCCACGCTCCAGCCCAAGTACAACCTGCTGACCACGGCTGTCGAGGACGACATCCTGCCCTGCTGCGCCGCCGAGGACATGGGCGTGCTCGTCTACAGCCCCCTCGAGCGGGGCCTGCTGACCGGCAAGTACGACGGCACGGAGACCTTCAACGACCACCGCGCCAAGGTGCCGCTGTTCCAGGGCGACCGGTTCAAGGCCATCACCGCGGCCGTGCGGTCGCTGAGGCCCATCGCCGACAAGTACGGCCTCAGCCTCCCCCAACTGATCCTGGCCGCCACGCTGACCCACCCGGCCGTCCATTGCGTCATCGTCGGGATCAAGACCCCCGCCCAGATCGAAGACGCCGCCGGGGCCATGGGCCAGAAGATCGACCGAGAGGATTACTTCGCCATCCGGAACGCTCTTGCCGTAAGATGACATGGAACAAGAGGAAACAGACATCCTGGATCGAGTCAGGGCCAGTGCCGCCAAGCGGATTCTGTTCCTGTCACATGCCGTGAGGCAGATGGTCCGTCCTGACCGGATGATTACAGCGGCCGAGGTGCGATGCGCCGTCGAGGAAGGCGACCTGATTGAG
>DASRZG010000155.1:0-4921 GCA_035686585.1 Phycisphaerae bacterium | reverse complement strand
CGGCTGACGGAAGAGACACGGGCGTTCACGGCGAGGGTGCAGCTGGTGACCGATCCCGGGTTCAGCATCCGCGTGCGGATCCGCCGGCGGGTCCACCCGGACCCGCAGAAACGCAGGCTGATTCCGCGTCTCAAGGGCGACGCGGCGGTGGTGCGCCTGTCCGAGCAGAACAACCGGCCCGTGGACGGGTGCATCGCGCGGGGGGACGGGCCCGGATGGATGAAGATCCCGAACGTCTCAGCCCTGGAGAACCTCCTGCCCGGCGACTGGGTGCTGACCTACCCGGACGGGGCGTACTCCCGGATCGAGGTGTTCATCGGGCGGGTGTCGGAAGTGGTCCCCAACCCGGAAGACCGGCGATACGTGACCCTGCGCGTGAGGCCGGCGGCGGACCTGTCGGCGCTGCACCAGGTGTTCGTGCTGCATCCCAATACCCTTTCCGGGAGGACCGGCCGCTGATGCGGTGGATTCGCTTCGCCATCCTGGCGTACCTGGTCGTGCTGCTGCAGACCACGGTAGCGCAGTTGGTGAGGATTCCCCTGGGGCCGGTGGGGGCGGTGCGGCCGGACTTCCTGGCGATGGTGGCGCTGTTCGTCTGCCTGGCCGTCGGCGGCATCGGCGACGCGATGCTGGCGGCGTGGGTGCTCGGCATGCTGGTGGACCTGACGACCGGCGGCGGGCCGGGCGCCGCGACCGTGGTCGGCCCGATGGCGCTGGCGTATGCCCTGGCCGCGGCGCTGATCTTCCGCATCCGCGAGGCCTTCTTCCGCGAGCGGATCGTCACGAGGATGGTGCTGGGGTTTCTGTTCTGCGTGGTGGCTCACGGACTGTGGGTTACGGCGCAGTCCCTGGCCGCGGCGAAACAGATGACGTGGGGCGCGTACTGGACGATGCTGCTGCAGGTGGTGGCGGTCTCGGTCTACACCGGGGCGGTGACGCCGATCCTCCTGGTCGGCCTGACGCGGCTGGAACGGCAACTGATCGTGACGCCGGCGGGGCGGGCCCGGCGGTAGGCATGGCCGGTCGCGCGGTTGCGGGTGCAGCTGTCAGACGGCGGAGGCGGCGGAGAAAAGAATGTACAAGCGGCGGATCAAGATCTTCATGGGCGTGGTGGGGCTGGTGTTCCTGGTGGTCGTGGCGAAACTGGGGCACCTGCAGATCGGGCTGGGCAAGGAGCTCCGGCGCCGGTACGAGGAGTCGATCCGGTCGGTTCAGCCGCTGCCGGGCGGGCGGGGCAAGATCATCGACCGCCGCGGGCGGATCCTCGCCGTGGACAGGCCCTGCAGGGACTTCTGCCTGGACTACCGCTTCCTGACGAGGGACCCGAAGTGGATCCAGCGGCAGCAGAAGCAGATCGAGCGGGCTTACGGTGTATCCAAGGAAGATGCCCGGCGAGTCTACGAGCGCCGCGCGGAATACACCTGGCGGCTTGCCGACCGGATCGCCGGGAAGATGGAGGCCGACCTGGCGGAATCGGTTTCCGACGTGGTCAATGCCGTGCAGCGGATTCGCCGCCGCGTCGGAAGCGCCGTACGCGAGGAGTTCGCGGATCACCCGATCGTGACAGGGTTGGACGCCGAGACGGGCGTCGCGGCGGAGGCGGAGATCGACAGCGACCGGACCGTCGGGGCCAGCATTCGCCCCAGCCACAAGCGATTCTACCCCTACGGGGGGTTGGCGTGCCACATCATCGGGTTCACCGGGCCGGTGACCCGGGAGGAACTCGACGATCCGAACGTGAACATTCCGGACGACCGTGCCGATTGGCTCACCCGCATGCGGAGCAACTATCTTGCCAAGGACACGATCGGCAAGGCCGGTGTCGAGAAGATGTGCGAGCGGCGCCTCCGCGGGCGCCGGGGCTACCGGCTCCGAGAAAGAAGCGACGGGCGCTATGCCGTCCTGGAGTACGTGCCCGCCGGGGACGGGGGCGACGTCCACCTGACGCTGGACATCAAGCTCCAGGAGGCGCTGACCGAGCGGATGATGGGGACGGGCCACAACGGGTCCGCCGTCGTGCTGTCGGTCCCGCGGGGCGAGGTGCTGGCGATGGTCTCGGTGCCGGTCTTCGATCTGAACAATTACCGCCGGGACAGCAACACGCTGTTCCGAGACGACGTCGACCTGCCGCTGCTCAACCGCGCGGTGACACGCCGGTATCCGCCGGGCTCGACGATCAAGCCGCTGGTCGCGCTGGCGGGCCTGAGCACCGGGCGGATCACGCTCGACACGCCGTTTCACTGCAGCGGCCGCTTGCTTGAGAACGTCCCGAACAAGTGGCGATGCGCCGCCCGCTGGGGCCACGCCGACATCCGGCTCGTCCGGGCGATCAAGAAGAGCTGCAACGTCTACTTCTACCACGTCGGGCAACTGCTGGCGGGCGCCGCCCTGAGCGACTGGTTCCTGATGTTCGGTCTGGGGAGCCGTCCCGGGACCGGCCTGCCCGAAGAGGATCCCGGGCTGGTCCCGACGAAGGAGTGGCTGGCCAGGGAGTTCCCCACGGGCGACGACCGGCGACACTTTCGCGTCGGGGACGCCCGGAACATGGCGATCGGACAAGGTTACCTCGCCGCCACGCCGCTTCAGGTCGCCAACGCGATCGCGACGATCGCCCGGGACGGGAGGTTCCTTTCCCCGCTACTGGCGCTGGAGGGCGGGCCGGGGCGCGTTCGCAGGGACCTGCCCGTCCTGCGGGAGCACCTGGCGGCCGTGCGGAAGGGGATGTACCAGGTCGTCAATGAGGACGGCGGGACGGGCTACCAGGTCTTCCGCGGGGCGGACCTGGGCGTGAAGGTCTGCGGGAAGACGGGGACGGCAACGACCGAGCCCCAGCGGGCGGACCTCAACCGCGACGGGAAGGTCGATCGCGGCGAGATCGTCCGGGAGGGCAGTATGGGCTGGTTCGTGGGCTTCGCCCCGTATGAGGACCCGAAGATCGCCTTTGCGGTGGTTGTGGAGTACGTGGACGGCGGCGGATCGGTCACCGCCGGGCCCGTCGCCGTCGACCTGGTCCGCGCGTGCAAGAGGTTGGGATACCTGGACTGAGGACCTCAGGCCATGCCGGAAGCGCTGAGACGATATCTTCGCTACACGAGCTGGCCGATCATCGCCGCGATGATCGCCCTGATCGTCTTCGGGGTGATGGCCATCCGGGTCTCGGAGCGATCGGACCCGTTCATTCGGGGGTTCGCTTTCAAGCAGGCGCTGTTCGCCGGTGTGGCGATGGCGGCCTTCATCGCCGCCACCGTCATCCCCTACCAGCGGATCGGGCGCCTGGCGTACCCGCTGTTCGGCCTGACGTTGGGGCTGCTGGTGCTGGTGCTGTTCCTTCCCCCGATCCGAAAGGCCCACCGGTGGATCGACCTGAAGCTGGTCCTGGTCCAGCCATCGGAGATCGCCAAGCTCTCGTACATCGTCCTGCTCGCGTGGTACCTGCGGAACCGCGACAACTACCGAAGGCTGGTCGGGCTGATCGTGCCCTTCGTGCTGACGGTGGTTCCGGTGGCGTTGATCCTGCGGGAGCCCGACCTGGGGACCTCGCTGCTGCTTTTCCCGACGCTGCTGTTCATGCTGTTCATGGCCGGGGCGAAGCTCCGCCACCTGTTGGGGATCGTGGCGATCGCCGCGCTGCTCGTCTTCCTGCCGGTCCCCCAGAAGCTGCCGCCCGGCATGTCGGCGGAAGAACGGGCGTCGCGGAGGATGCTGGCGTACTGGGCAGGCGAGGACCGGGTCGTGATCGCGGCCCCCCTGGCCAACATGAAGCGCCACCAGATCGAGCGGATCGAGGGGTGGATCCGGCAGGGAGACGAGGAGGTCCGCCACGAGAAGGGATATCAGCTCTACCGGTCCAGGATGATCCTGGGCGCCGGGTGCGTGACCGGCCGGGGGGACTGGAACACCGCCGACGACTACTTCCGCGTGCTCCCCGACGACCACACCGACTTCATCTTCAGCGTCATCGGGGGTCAGTGGGGCCTTCTGGGTTGCCTGGCGCTGCTCGTGTGCTACGGGGTGATCTTCCTGTTCGGCTTCGAGATCGCAACGATCACCTATGACGCCTTCGGGCGGCTGCTGGCGGCCGGGGTGCTGGCGCTGCTGCTGTCCCAGATCTTCATCAACGTCGGGATGACCATGGGACTGATGCCGATCACCGGGATGACGCTGCCGCTGGTGAGCTATGGGGGCACGTCGCTGGTGGTGAACGGCGCGGCGCTGGGGCTGCTGGTGAACGTGGGCCAGCGGCGCCCCATTCTGCTGAGCAAGCGCCCATTCGAGTACGGCGAGAAGAAGGAGAAACCCCCCGCCCCGTTCGGCCCGCTGGCAGAAGACCAATCGCCCGG
This sequence comes from Phycisphaerae bacterium, assembly GCA_035686585.1. Classification (GTDB taxonomy): domain Bacteria; phylum Planctomycetota; class Phycisphaerae; order SM23-33; family SM23-33; genus DASRZG01. The sequence continues at coordinate 581 of DASRZG010000155.1, read as the reverse complement.
CAGGCGAACGCCGCGATCAGCCCACGATCGCGTAGTAGCTCGTCCAGAGGAACGCCAGAACGGTGTACACCACCGATAGGCCCCAGCAGGCGATCTCGGTGATTCGCCGGCGGCGGAACGCCCAGATGATCAGCGTGGCCGCGAACACCGTGGAAACCTTGTACAGGATCAGTTGCTCCGACTTGTGCAGGACCTCGTGGACCAGTGGATTGAGCTCGCGGAACCCGCCGAGCTCGCAGGCGATCAGCGTGAAGACGAGGTCGAAGAGGTTCACGATCCACACGAAGATCAGTATGAGCGCCACGCGTCGGGCGCGGCGCGCGTGGGCCTGGCCGCGGGCGGTGCGGACCGCGCGGCGGGCGCGCGCCCACCATGGCTCGCGGCGTCGGGCCGCCTCGGGATGTGGACTGCCCGAAAATGTGGACATATCGCACCTCATGTCGCCCATCGGTAGGTCTGCGGCGGGAGTTTACTAACAAGATGAACACCGACGACGCGCAATGCCTCCTTCACTCCGCCAGGCCGCTGCCTGCCGATCGCGTCCCGCGCAGGGAAGCCCTTCGCCTGAGCGACGGATACCC
>DASRZG010000154.1:0-3599 GCA_035686585.1 Phycisphaerae bacterium | reverse complement strand
GCAACCGTCCGAGGCGACGGTCGCCGTGTTCGTGGCTCGGAAGGAGCCGGGCGGGCGCTATGCGGCGTTTCGGCGGGTGGAGGATCCCCGGTCGCTCGGTCGCCTGGCGATCAAGGCCGACGAGGCGGCGGTGCACTTCGTGTACCGCAGCGGCGAGTACGTGGACATTTTCAGCCGCAAGGCCACCGAGGAGTTTCTCCGGCAGACGCACGAGCGGTACGCGGGCGTTCTGGGCGGGGAATTCGGGCGGGCGGTTCCGGGAATTTTCACGGCGGAATCCCAGTACGCCGGAGCGGGCCAGTGCGTGCCGTGGTCCCAGGAACTGCCGAAGTTTTTCCAGCGGGTCTGCGGATACGATCTCCTGGAGCGGTTGCCGGAACTGTTTTTCCCGGTGGGCCGATACCACAAGACCCGGTTTGATTTCTACGAGACGGCGCTTCGGCTGTTTCTTTTGGCGTGGACGATGCCGGTGTACCAGTGGTGCGATCGCCACCGGCTGGCGCTCGCGGGCCACGTGATGGGCGCCTCCACGCTGCTGGGTCAGATGCAGTGGGTCGGCGCCGCGATGCCGCACTACGAATACATGCACGTTCCCGGGGTGGATCATCGGGGCCGGAAAGGCGGCAGCGCGGTGGCCGTCAAGCAGGCGTCGAGCGTGGCGGCCCAGTTCGGCCGGCCGCGCGTTCTGGGGAAGGTGTTCGGCGGGAGCGGGTGGGACCTGGGGTTCGACGAGCGGCGGTGGCTGGCCGAGCGGCAGATGGCGCTGGGCGTCAACGTCGTCTGCCAGCATCTTTCCGCCACCACGCTTCGCGGGTTCCGGAAGCGCGACGATCCGCCGAGTCTGCATGCCCATCAGCCGTGGTGGCCGCACGCCCATCTCTGGAACGACTACGTATCGCGCGTTCTGGCGGTGCTCGCGCTCGGAACGGCCGCGGCGGACGTTCTGGTCATTCATCCGATCACCAGCGCGTGGGCCGAGTACAGTCCGCTCGAGAGCGGTCCGGTGCGTGAACTGGACGAGCGGTTGCGGCGGCTCGTCGAGTTTCTCCTGGGATCGCACGTGGACTTTCATTTCGGCGACGAACTCATGCTGGAGCGCCGGGGCCGCATCGGCCGCGGGCAACTCATCGTCGGCGCCTGCCGGTATCGGGCGGTGGTGGTTCCGGATGCGACGAACCTGCGTCGGGGAACCGTGCGGCTCCTGGGGCGACTGAAGCGGGCGGGGGGCCAGGTCGTCTTTGCCGGGCGCATCCCCGGCCTGGTGGACGGGGAACCGTCGAACCAGCCGGCGGCCCTCGCGAAAACCTGTCGGCGGGCGGATGCCCAGACGGTTGGAGGCCGGGCTCGTCTGCGGCGGGCGCTGGCCCCGCGGCTCGAGGTTCAGACGTCGTCGGGCAAAGAGGCGGCGGGGGTGCTCGCCCACTGGCGGCGGGTCGGCAAGGAACACGTCTTTTTCTTCCTCAACACGGATGTGCGGCGCGGGGTGAAGGTGCAGATAAAACTCCCGGCGTCGGGAGTTCCGATTCGTCTGGACCCGGTGACGGGGGAAGCCTGGCGGCTTCCGGCCCGTCGCTCCGGCGCGCGGACGGTGGTGGGTCACGAGTTCGGTCCGCGGGAAAGTCTGCTCCTTGCGCTCGTGCCGGAGGCGCCGAAGGATGTTCCGACGCCGGTGCGGGTCCTCTTGCGTCGGCGCCAGGGGCTGAGCGGACGCTGGGGCGTCAAGCGGCTCGGGCCGAACGTCCTCGTGCTGGATACGGCCCGTTGGCGGACGGAGGGCGGGGCTTATTCCGACCCGATGACCGTGACGGACATTCAGGGGGACCTGATGCGCCGGGGGATGCAGGAGGCGGTGGTCCTGCGGTTTGAGTTTGCGTGCGAGATCAAGAGCCTGAAAGGCCGGCGGTTTGAACTGGTGCTGGAGCAGCCGGAAGCCTGTCAACTATGGTACAACGGGATGCGGACGCCCCTGGTGGACGTCGGGCCGTTCTGGGACGGGGCGTTTCGGCGGGTGGACGTGACGCCGTACGTCCGTTCCGGAATCAACGTGATGGAATTAAGGCGTCCGTGGCGCGTGGACGGCCGCCGACGGGCTCTCCTCATGGATCGGGCGAGCGGTTGGGACGCCCGGACGGTGGCCCCCGACACGGAACTGGAACCGGTGTACCTGGCGGGGGATTTTGCGGTGGTCTTTTCCGGGGGGAGCCGGGGAGGTTCCGGCGGCGCGCGGTGGCTGAAAGGGCGGCCGCGAGTGGTCAGCGAGCCGGCCAAGGTCTTGGGGACCGACCTGGTGCGGGCGGGGTATCCGTTTTTCGCCGGTCAGATCGCCCTCGAAAAAGAGGTGATGGTGAAAGGGACGCCGTCGCCGGGGGCGGTGTTGGAACTGGCGCCGCCGGCCGCCGTGACGGCCACGGTTCACATCAACGGGGTGGAGGCGGGAACGGTGTGGAAGGCCCCGTGGACGGTGCCGGTGGGGGGGCTCCTGGCGAGCGGGCGGAACCGGATCGGGATCCTCCTGACGACCAGCCTGCGGAATCTGCTGGGTCCGCATCATCGGGAGGACTCGTTGGGGATCACGCCCCAATCGTTCTGGTGCGTCAAGGGGGGGATCGGCCACAGCGCGGGGCCGGGCGGGGTTCCGGATGCCTACCAGGTGGTGGATTTCGGATTGGGGGACCGGGTGGTTCTCCGGTATTGAGAGGTTAGTTGCGGGAACAGAGGAGGGGGCGTCCCGGCCGAGAATTCCGTCAAGAGGGCCTTGTAAAACGCCGATTTTGTTGGAAGCGAAGCGAGACGCCGCGAACCGAAAAGGAGAGAGCGGTTATACCGCGCCTCCGTTCTCCTTGACTTGAAGAGTGGAGGGGAGAGGGGTCTTATCCTTGACACCCTGTGGCGTGCCGCTAGAATACTCTCATGAGAGTCCCGGCGGCGCCCGGCGTTGCCCTCCCATGGCGGGGCGGGCGGCGAGAGGGTGATCGTCAGGATCGCGAAGGGTGGGTCAAGGTCCGCAGCCGTTCAGAGAGGACGGCGGGATAGGAAGACGTCGGGGCGGTTGAGGATCATGGGGTCCGAGATGGGAATAGACCGGCAGGCTGGGCGGGTGCACGCGGCGAGTTCTGGCGGCCGGAAAGTCGCGGGGTGCCTGGTTCTCGTGGCGGTGGTGGCCGGGCTGTTGGTCGGCGGCTGCGCCCAGAACGAACTCGGCCGTTACAGCGGCTATTACCGGTGGGTGGTGGACAATCCCAAGCGAGTCCGCAACCCGATCGTCAAGTCCGAGAACTACTGGATCCAGAAGGAGATTGTGCCGGAGGAACAGTTCCCCGGCCCGACGCCGGAAGACCTGATGGCCCCGAAGTCGGACTATATCCTGGGCGCCGGCGACCTGGTGGACGTTTCGATTTTGGAACTGATGGCTCCCGGTCAGGCGTACGGGACCCGCCAGCGGATCAGCCAAATGGGGCAGATTTCGCTTCCCTACGTGGGGACGGTGAAATGCGCGGGGCTGACGGCGCGCGGGCTGGAGGAAAAACTGGCCGACTTGCTGGAGCCGGACTACCTGTCCGACCCGCAGGTGTCGGTGTTCGTGGCGGAATACCGGAACC
>DASRZG010000153.1:0-10600 GCA_035686585.1 Phycisphaerae bacterium | reverse complement strand
AGAGCATCTTCTGCAACTCCCTGGGCCACAACGTTCCCGTGATCAACGGCCACGGCCAGCCCGCCGGCGCCGCCGCCCGGGGCACGATGCGCTGCGAAGGCCTCAACGGCGGGGCGACGCGGACGGTAACCATCGAGATGGCGGGGGCGTACGCGGAGCCGACGCTGTCGGCCCTGACGCGCCGCATCGAGGTCCCCGCCGGCCAGGAGCGGGTGGCGCTGACCGACGAGTTCACGTTCTGCCAGCCGCCGACGGCCCTGCGGGAGCACTTCATGGCGACCTTGCCCGCGAAGCTCCGCAACGGCGGGCGATCGGTCGAGATCGTCTCGGACTGCGACGGAACGGCCGTGCTGTCGGCAGAGGCGGCCGGGCGGTTCGAGGTCCAGGAGCTGGCCGCCGAGAGCGCCGAATCCCGCACTGGCGAACTCGTCCGCCGCATCGCCTTCGTGCCGGAGAAGCTGGGCGAGACGATGCGCCTGGGGTTCACCGTGAAGTTTGAATGAGGGGGGCGCTGCCATCCCTCGCGGCCCACATCCAGGACTCAGGCGGGACGAGCCGGCAACGCCCCAACGGGACAAGCTTGCGGCTTCGCACTCTTCGGAGGCTGCAACAACCTGCGAATCCGCAAGCTTGTCCCGTTGGGGCGTCGCCGGCCTATCCCGTCTTCGCCCAAGACGTGGGACGCGACCGAGTGTGTTCCGTTACCCGCGTTCTTCCGCCATCCTCGCCGCCGCCTCCGCGGGCACGAGGGCATCGCGTCCCTGCCGTTCCGTGACGAGGCGGGGGTGCGAACGGTCGCGGATCCAGGCGATCTGATCGGCCAGCAGGTCCCGCACGCCGGCGGCGTAGGTCGCCTGCTTGTCGGTGGTGGGGCTGAAGTCGATCCGCAGCCGCCGGCTGACGTGCCGTTCCACGCCCCGCCCGCGGACGCAGCCGGAGGAGGGGCTGTACTGCTCCAGCACCTGGACCTTCGCCCCCGGGCACAGCTCGGCCAGCCGTCCCGCGCCGGCCTCGTCGACGGCGGCGTCCAGGCTGATCTCCAGCGGGATCCAGCCCGTCACGCGGACGTCGCCCATCTCGCAGACGATCCGGTGCTCCGTGCGGTCCATCAGCACGGTCTGGTCGAAGCCGTGGTAGTGGCTGGCGAGGACGCCGCTGTCGTGGCGGAGGAGGCAGGTGACGCGGTCCTCCATGTCCGTCCGGTCGCGCTTCTCGGTGTGGGCGCAGACGACGTGCCCGGGCCCGAACCAGTGGGCGTACAGGTCGAAAAAGTGCACCCCGTGCTCGACGAAGATTCCGCCTGAAACCGCCTTGTTCCAGAACCAGTGGCCGGGGCCCAGCTTGGTGTCGCCGGCGCAGTTGGTCAGCCTCACGGCCAGCGGCCTGCCCAGCACGCCCGCGTCCAGCACGGCCTTGACCGTATCGACCACCCTGTTGTACCGCAGCACGAAGTTCACCGGCGCCGCCACGCGGGCGTCGGAGGCCGCGGCGACGATCTCGTCCGCCTCCTCGACGGTCAGCGCCAGGGGCTTTTCGCACAGGACGTGCTTGCCGTCGCGGATGGCCGCCATCGCCAGGCGGTGGTGGGTGTCGGGCGGCGTCGCCACGTGCACGATCTGAACGTCGGGATGGGCGATCAGGTCGGCGGGGTCGGTGAAGTGGGGCACGTCGAAGGCGCCTCCGGCGGCCTGGGCCGCTTCCGGGACGACGTCGGCTACGGCGGCGATCCGCACCTCGTCCATCTTCGCGAAGGCGTCCAGGCAGAAACGCCCGAAGCCCCCGCATCCGATCAGGCCCAATCCCAGTGGTTCGGCATGGCGCATCGCAGTCCCCTTCGTTCGCCCGGCCGGCATATCGGCGGGCCCCGGCGCGGGGTGCAGCCGAAACCTTGACGGCCCCGCACGGCCACGTGATACTGTCCGAACTGCCGGTCCCGGCCGGCGTAAGCCATTGTAGCCGGATACGATGGGCAAGACGAACCTCCGGGGGCGGAAACGAGGCAACGTGCTCGCGAAGATAGGCAAGGTATTTCTAAAGCTCCTCGGCGGGAGCCGGAACGACCGGATTGTCCGCGCCCGCATGGTCGTGGTCCGCGAGCAGGTCAACGAGCGCGAGCGGGTGCTGATGGAGGAGTACCGCGGCCTGGTCCGTGCCGCCGCCGGCGCCGGCGACGACCCCGACGCCATGATCCGAGCGGCCGAGGCGTGGGAGTTGGCGCCCGTCGCGGCCAGGGAGTGGCTGCGCTCCAAGACCGCGGCCCTCCGCCGCCGGCTGGCGGAGGGGGAATCGGAAAGGGACATCCTGCCGGATGCCTTCGCCGCCATCCGGGTGGCGAGCTGGCTGGCGCAGAACCATCGGCAGTTCGACGTGCAGCTCGTGGCGGGACAGGTCCTTCACGAGGGTTCCATCGCCGAGGAGGCCACCGGCGAGGGCAAGACGATCGCCTGCTACCCGGCGATCTACCTGGCCGTGCTGGCGGGGCTGAAGGTCCACCTGGTCACCGTCAACGACTACCTGGTGAAGCGCGACCGCGACTTCGCCGCGCCCATCTTCAACCTGCTGGACGTGACCGTCGGCGCCATCCAGCAGCCCATGAGCGCCGCCACCCGCCACCCCCAGTACGCCTGCCACGTCATCTACGGCACCAACAGCGAGTTCGGGTTCGACTACCTCCGCGACAACATGAAGCTCTCCGTCGCCGAGCAGGTCCTCCACGACCGCCAGGACTACGCCATCATCGACGAGGTGGACGAGATCCTCATCGACGAGGCCCGCACGCCGCTGATCATCTCCGGGCCCGCCTACGGCGACGTCACCCGCTACCGCAAGGCCGACGGCGTCGCCCGCGAGATCATCAAGCGCCACCGGCCCCACGAGCAGGCCAGCCGGCGCGTCGAGTCCCTCAAGCGGACCGTCAAGGCCCTCGAAGGCGACGCGGACAAGGCCCGCGGCGAGGCGAAGGACCAGGCCCGAGGCAAGCTCGCCAAGGCGGCCGAGGAGCTCGCCGCCGCCGAGGGCGGCCTGGAGGGGCTCACCAAGTACTACGAGGTCGAGCTGGACAAGAAGTCCTGCCATCCCACCGGCGAGGGCACCGCCGCCGCCCAGGAGCTGGCGGGGGTGGGCAGCTTCTACGTCGGGGCCAACATGGAATGGCCCCACCTGCTGGAGCAGTCCCTCAAGGCGCACGTCGTGTACGAGCGCGACAAGGACTACGTCGTCCGCACCGGCGAGGTGATCATCGTCGACGAGTTCACCGGCAGGGAGATGGAGGGGCGCCAGTGGTCCGATGGGCTCCACCAGGCCGTCGAGGCCAAGGAGCGCGTCCCCGTCCAGGAAGAGACCCAGACCATCGGCACCATCACCTACCAGAACCTCTTCCGCCTCTACACCCGCCTGGCGGGCATGACCGGCACGGCCATGACCGAGGCGGAAGAGTTCATGAAGATCTACAAGATGGACGTGGTCTCCGTCCCGACCCACCGCCCGGTCAACCGCGTCGACCACGAGGACCGCATCTACCGCGAAATCCCCGAGAAGTACGACGCCTTGGTCGAGGAGATCAACGACTACTCCAAGCGGGGCCGGCCCGTGCTGGTGGGCACGACCAGCATCGAGAAGTCCGAGAAGCTCTCCACCATGCTCTCCCGGCGGTACGGCGTCGAGCACGAGGTGCTCAACGCCCGCCCGGAAAACGCCGCCCGCGAGGCCGAGATCGTCATGCTGGCCGGGCAGCAGCGCCCCCTCAAGGCCAAGAGCAAGCAGATGGTGGGCAACGTTACCATCGCCACCAACATGGCCGGGCGGGGCACGGACATCCGCCTGGGGGCCGGGGTGGTGTGGAAGAACTGCCGCGTGCCCCCGCCGGTGCTGCACGTGGAGCTGGGCGTGGCCGTTTCCGAACTGTACCCGCCCGGGGTCAACAAGTGCTGCATCCACTGCCAGGAGTACGACCCCGCCAGCCAGTGCGCCCACTGCTTCAAGCCGAAGATCGACCCGGACTTCCCCCGCCGCGGGCGGACCGACTGCCGAACGGAGGTGCCCTGCGGACTGCACATCGTCGGCACCGAGCGCCACGAGGCGCGGCGCGTGGACAACCAGCTTCGAGGCCGGTCGGGCCGGCAGGGCGACCCCGGCTCCAGCCGGTTCTTCCTGTCCCTCCGCGACGACCTGATGGCGGTGTTCGCCGGGGAGTGGACGATCAAGGTTCTCGGCTGGCTGGGCATGGAAGAGGGGATGGCGATCGAGGACAAGCGGATCAGCAAGGGCATCGCCCGCGCCCAGAAGAAGGTCGAGCAGCGCAACTTCGACATCCGCAAGTCCCTGCTGGACTACGACGAGGTGATGGACCGGCAGCGGAAGCACTTCTACGGCCTGCGGCAGGGCGTGCTGGACGGGCGGGAGGTGCAAAGCCAGATCCGCGAGATGCTCGAGAAGACCATCACCGGCGCCGCCGGCGACTACCTCGACGGGCAGTACGCCCACCGCTGCATTGCCGAGTGGGCCCGGGCGAACCTGGAGGTGACCGTCGCGCCGGAGCAGATCACCGGCGACAGCGTCGAGGAGCTGGAGATCGTCGAGCGCGACCTCCGCGGGCGGGCCCGCGACGAGGCCGCCCAGACCATCGCCGTGACGATCGGGGAATACGCCGACCCCGACATCGACCGGCGGGAGTGGGACCTGCGCGGGCTGTCGAGCTGGGCGATGAGCCGGTTCCAGGTGCAGCTTTCGCAGAACCAACTGGCGAAGATGGCGCCCGCCGAGATGACCGACGAGCTGACCCAGGCCGCCTGGGAGCAAATCGAGACGGTCGACCTGTCGCCGCTGGCGGTCTACCTGGAGCCCGGCTACGCCGTCCAGTGCCTGTGCGAGTGGCTGCGGAACAAGTTCGCCGTCCAGGTGGACACCGCCTCGCTGCCGGCCGAGGAGCCCGAACGCGTCGAGCAGATTCTGCGCCAGCTGGTCGAGGGCGTCTACCGCCGCCGGGAGATCGAATACCCGCCGGAGTACGCCGTGGACATCACGGTGGCCGAGGCGGGCACGGACAACGCCTACGCCGTCAAGGCCCTGTGCGACTGGGCCAACGCCAAGTACGACGCCGGGTGGACGGCCGAGCAGGTCACCGGCAAGGACATCCAGCAGGTCCGCGACGAGCTGGTGACGCTGGCCGAGGCCTTCCTGACGGGCGGGCGCCTGGCCGAGACGGTCGACGCCTACCTGGCCGGCGGGGGGGCCTCGGCCGACCCCGAAGCCGTCGCCGCCTGGGCGCGGGAGCGATTCGACACCGAGCTGTCCATGGACCGGATCGCCTCCGCTGACCGGCGGGAGCTGCTGACCGAGACGGGGCGGGACTTCCTGCGGCGCGAGCTGACCGAGCTGGAGCGGGTCGTGCTGCTGCAGATCTACGACCTGTCCTGGAAGGACCACCTGCTGGCGATGGACCACCTCCGCGGGGCGGTGGGGCTGCGGAGCTACGCCGAGCAGGACCCGAAGATCGCCTACAAGAAAGAGGGCTTCCGGCTGTTCGAGGAGATGCTCTCGTCCATCCGGTCGAAGGTGACCGATATCGTCTTCAAGGCCCGCATGGGCGCGGAGATGGAGGCGATGAACGTCTACCAGATCTCCAACTTCGTGCACGACCAGATGACCGCCTACGACGCCGCCGCCCGCGACATGGCCGCCCAGCAGGCAGCCGCCGCCCCGCGGAAGCTGGAGCAGATCGTCCGCGAAACACCCAAGGTAGGCCGGAACGACCCCTGCCCCTGCGGCAGCGGAAAGAAATACAAGAAATGCTGCGGGAGGAGTTCCTGATGGCGCGCGACGCGATTGGCGATCGGTTCGAGAAGAAGAAAAAGCAGGCCAAGCTCGACGAGCTGGCCCGGCGCGGCCTGAGCACCGAGGAGGTCGAGGCCGAACAGGCCGCCCTCGCCAAGGCCAGGGAAGAGCGGCGCAAAGACCCCGGCAAGTACCAGATCTCCGCCGACCAGACCGTCGGCCGGAACGACCCCTGCCCCTGCGGATCGGGCAAGAAATACAAGAAGTGCTGCGGGGCGAAGTGATCGCCCCTTCCGCGGATCGGCAGGGGGGAGCGGACGGCCCATCCACGTGCCCGAATCCACCAAGGCTATCTCGGTGTTCCTTCTTGTCCTGGCGCTGATGGGCGTTTGCGCCGTCGTCTTGGGGCTGGGCCTGGGCACGTATCTGGCCAACGATATCGCCGGCACGGCCGCCGCGGAGGCGGCGGCGGGAAGCCTCGATCAACCGGGCCTGGCGAGCCGGACGCGGCGGGCGGACGCCATCCGCCGAGCCGGGTGGTTCGTCGGCGTCTTCGGCTTGATCCTCGCCGCGGCAGGAACGGCCGGGTATATGGCCTGTCGGCACAAGGAGCCGCAGGACTAGCCCTCGTGTGGGTGCCCCCGACGGGGTCTTCGACATGGCCACGCGTCGTTGCTGTTGGCGTGGCCATGCCGGACGTCTGCCGTTGGGATGCCCGCATGGTCACGCGAAGGGCGCGTGACCATGTCGAAGACCCCGTCGGGGGCACCCGCGGTGGATTCGAGGCCGTCCAGCCGGGCGAAGGAAAGGCCATACCGCAGTGAATGACAGAGAACGGTTTATCGAAACGCTGCTGCACGGCAAGCCCGATCGAATCCCCTTCACGCCGGGCGGCGCGCGGAAGTCCACCCTGGAGGCCTGGCACACACAGGGCCTGCCGGAGGGGGTCAACTACCACGACTTCCTGCGCCAGACGCTGGGCATGCCGCCGGTCCCCAAGCCCAAGGCCCAGGCGCCGCAGGCGAACTTCCGCATGATGCCCGAGTTCGAGGAGAAGGTCATCGAGCGCAAACAGTCCTCGCTGGTCGTGCAGGACTGGAAGGGCAACATCTGCGAGATCTCCGACCGGTTCGACGTGACCTATCTCCGCAATGCCATCGACTTCGTCACGCGGCGGTGGATCAAGTGCCCGGTCCAGTCGCGCCGGGACTGGGAGGAGATGAAACGGCGGTACAACGTCGACGAGCCGGGGCGGTTCGAGGACGGCTTCGAGGCCAAGGCCGCCGGCATCCGGCAGCGGGACCACGTCGTCGGCATCTCGTGTTCCGGGCCGTGGTGGCAGTTGCGGGAATGGTGCGGGTTCGAGGGCCTGTGCATGATGATGATCGACCAGCCGGCCCTGGTCCGCGACATGATCGCCTTCTGGGCCGACTTCGTCTCGGCCGTGCTGGAGCGACACCTGGCGGCCCTGACGCCCGACCACGTCGTGGTCAACGAGGACATGGCGTATAAGGAAAAGTCCATGATCTCCCCGGCCATGGTGAGGGAGTTCCTCATGCCCTGCTGGCGGCAGTGGACCGGGCAGCTTCGATCGGCCGGGGTGCCGGTGATCGACGTGGATTCGGACGGGTTCGTGGGCGAGCTGATCCCGCTGTGGATCGAGGCGGGCTTTAACGCCAACTGCCCGCAGGAGGTGGCGGCCGGGAACGACCTGCCCGCCTACGCCCGCCGGTACGGGCGGGCCATGGGCTTCCACGGCGGCGTGGACAAGCGGGCGATCGCCAAGGGTGGGGGGGTGATCCGGGCCGAGCTCGCCCGGCTGGAGCCGGTGGTGCGGGCGGGCGGCTACATCCCCGGCTGTGACCACGGCGTCCCCTTCGACATCTCCTGGCCGAACTTCGTCGACTACGCCCGCCTGCTGGCGCGGATGACCGGCTGGCTGTAGGGGAGCGCGGATCGCGGCCGCCCCTGCATCCGTCCCGCCGGTTCCCCCAGCCGGCGGCTGGGTGTATGATGTCGCAGTCGCCGGCCCGGTGGCGGAACTGGCAGACGCTGGGGACTTAAAATCCCCTGCCTTTCGAGGCATGCGGGTTCGAATCCCGCCCGGGCCAGTGAAGCGGGGGCGATGTGGTCCAGGGGAAAACCACGACGACGCCGAACGGACAAGCCGCGAGGGGACGAAGCCGGTCAGCTTCAATCGATGCGGGGAGAGCGCGTCCGAAGAGGGCGGACCGACGGTGGCCCGGGGGGAAGTCGCACGGTATGATGCGAACGTGGCGAAGAAGGGCGCGGACAAGAAGGGCGATTCGGCCGAACGCACGCCGCGTGTGCAGAACCGGCGCGCGCGGTTCGACTTCCACATCGTCGAGAAGGTCGAGTGCGGCATCCGGCTGCAGGGCACGGAGGTCAAAAGCCTCCGCGCCGGAAACGCCACGCTGGCCGGGGCGTATGCCCGGATCAGCGAGGGGGAGGTCTTCCTGTGCGGGGCCAACATCGCCCTCTGGCCGCAGGCGACCGGGGTGCTCCAGCACGATCCGTTCCGCGATCGCAAGCTGCTGCTCCACCGCCGCCAGATCGCCAAACTGGAAACCCACGCCGCCCAGAAGGGTCACACCCTCGTCCCGCTGGCGCTGTATTTCAAGAGCGGCTGGGCCAAGTGCGAACTGGGCATCGCCATCGGCAAACGCACGCACGACAAGCGCGAGGCCCTCCAGAAACGCGAGCACCAGCGCGAAATGGACCGCGCGTCCCGCCCGCGCTGAGCGTTACCGCGAGTTGTCCATGCCTTCGGAAAGCTGTTTCTGGGCGGTTTCCTCCGCCCCCGCCGCTCGCACGGCCCGGTAGAAGCACCAGCCCAGGCCCACCACGATGATCCCCAACATCACCGAAAGGACGATGTAGGACGAGGTGGTGAGCTGATCTACCTCCCTGCGCTGTTCCCCCGCGCCCTTGACGGCCCCGCCCGCCAGGACAAACAGCGCCAGCAGCAGACCGGCTGAGCAGCCGACGGTCACGACACCCGCCCCGGCGCCAAGCCGGGCGAAGCCGCTCGGCCGACGGGCGTTCCTCTCGCCGAAAGCAACCACCGCGGCCCCGATGACCACGCCAATCAGGCCCAGGACGCCCCCGGCCATGGCCATCAGACCGGGTACCGAGGTAGACAGCCCGCACATGGTGACGGAACGAATGGCCTTCTTATTCTCAAGCGCCCACTGGGCCCAGATGGCCTCGGTGAAGGCGCAGACCAGGACGGCCACGCCCGCCAATACCAGGATGCTCGCCACCACGCCCCATCCCCGCCCCGCGCGGCGCTGTCCGACGTGCTGGGCGTGCGTGTCGGCGCCGGGCGAGCGGATCGCGCTGAGCGCCAACGCCAGCAGGGGCGCCAGGGCGCCGATCATCAGACCCACCGCCCTCGGCGTCTGGAACACCCCGTTCTGGTCGTAGAGCAGGCCCCCCTTGCTCCAGGCCTGGTCCAGCAGCGACCACGCCGCCAGCGCCGACAGCAGCAGCGGGGCGACGTACCGGATGACCACGTCCCACCACCAGCCGATCCGCCAGTCGCTGCGCTCGTTGGCATGCTCGCGCAGCCGCTTCAGCCGGTACGCCCAGCCCACGACGACGCACTCCAGCAGCCCCAGCAGCGCAATGCCGCCCCATTCGTTGATAAACGTGTCAATCGCGTCGATCCACTCCAGGCCGCCGCGGGTGCAGTAGAACAACCCCAGGCCGAACCCGAAGATCGTCATGCCCAACAGGACCACGTCCCGGCTCCAGCGGGTCTTGTCCACCAGCGACGCCAGGACGCTCTCGGTGATGGAAAAGGCCGAGTCGATCCCCAGCGTGAGCAGGGCGATGAAGAACACCGCTCCAAACCACGCGGAGGCGGGCAGTTGCGCCAGTGCATACGGGAAGGCCACGAACGCCAGCATCAGACTCTTGTTGACCACCTTGGTGACGGCGACCGGGCTGCCGGCCTCCTGGGAGGCGTACGCCATCGCACCCAGCGTCGCGAACACCGCGATCCCCGCGACGAAGCTGGTGCCGATGTCCGCCAGGCCGATGATCGTGGCGTTGTTGTTGATGTCGCTCTTGCGGTGCAGGAAGCTGGCGTACGTCACCATCACCCCGAACGCCAGGGACATCGAGAAGAACATCTGCCCGAACGCCCACCGCCACGTCTGGGGCTTGGCCAGCTCCGACCAGTTCGGGTCGAGGTAGAAGTTCAGCCCGCGGGCCGCGCCGGGCAGCGTCAGGCCCCGGACGGTCAGGATCAGCAGCATGATCCACGGCAGCGGGACCGTCAACAGCACCACCTTCGACACCAGCCGGACGCCGCGGAAGATGCACAGGTACATCAGCAGCCAGATCGCCGCCAGGCTGATGGCGATCGGCGTGACCACCCCGCCCAGGGTCCACTTGCTGACGCCGCCGGTCAGCTCGCCGGGCTGCCACGTCTGGAGGTAGTCCTTGAAGAAGTGTGTCTGGACCGCGTCGATACTCCCGCCCTTCCAGGCCAACTCCCCGCCGTTGGCGAAGATGCCCTTGACGCACTCGATGAGGAAGCTGCCGCAGTAGGCCAGGAGCACCGGGTAGTACGTCACGATCACAAAGCCCAGCAGGATGCCCCACCAACCGATTGGCTCGGTCTTGCGGTTGATGCCGCGGTAGGCGTCCGGGGCGGCCCGCTGGGTCATGTGACCGAGGGAGAACTCCAGGATCAACAGCGGGATGCCGATCAGCACCATCGCGATCAGGTAGGGGATCAGGAAGGCCCCGCCGCCGTTGCCGTAGACCTTGTAGGGGAAGCCCCACAGGTTCCCCAGGC
>DASRZG010000152.1:0-2671 GCA_035686585.1 Phycisphaerae bacterium | reverse complement strand
CGAGGTGGCCAAGGTGATCGGCGCCGACAACGGCAAGTGGGTCTGCGCGGTCGTCGGCTGCGGCGGCGCGGGCGGGTCGGTATTGATGGTGGCAGTCCCCGGCGCGGGGCGCGGGGCGCCGGGACTGCCGAAGACCGGTCCGAACAGCACCACCGCCACGGCCGCCACGACCAGCAGCGTGGCGCCTCCGCCTATGGCCACCCACAGCCAAGTTCGCTTGGTCCTGGCGGGTGCGGCCTGGGGAGCGGTCGTCGCCGGGTGGTCCAGGTCCATGGTGTCGTCGGGGGGAATGTCGACGGAGTCCAGGCGCGTGGTCTTGTACCGCGGATCGGCCGAGGGAACCAGCTCGGGCTCGGTGTCGGCGGACTTGGCATCGGGCGGCGGCGGAGGTGGGGCCGAGGCGAACTCGTCCGCGTCGGTGTCATCGGGCGACACCGCCGCCGCCAGCTCGGCGAGAGGGGGACTTTCGCTGTCAGCGGGGGACAAAGGCTCCGATTCGATCGGGATGGACACGACGGCCTTGCAGAACGGGCACCGCCCGTTCCTGCCCGCGTGGGCGTCGGCCACGCGTACGTTCCCGCGGCAATGCGGACACGTAAAGCGAATCATCTTCTCCCTCGACTGCCTCGACGGATTCTGCTAGGAAACCGATTATACACTGTAACGCCGGCGGGTGCGTGTGGACAAACGAAATCCAGTGCCCGCCAAGGCCTGCGCGAATCCACCCGCCGACGGCGGGGTGGCGATCGTACGAAAGGAACCGTTCCATGCCAGCGCCGCGTCAGATGCCCCGAAGCGAATACCCCCGTCCCCAACTCCTCCGCGACGAGTGGCTGTGCCTCAACGGCCGGTGGGGCTTCCAGGTGGACGCCGGCCTGAACGGGCAGGACCAGCTCTGGCAGGAGCGGGGCCGGCTGGCGGAGTCGATCATCGTGCCGTTCTGCCCGGAGAGCCGGCTGTCTGGGTTGGGGCGGCGGGAGTTCATGCCGTGTGTGTGGTACTCGCGGCGTTTCCGCGTGCCGGCCGGCTGGAAGGGCCGGCGGGTGCTGCTGCACTTCGGGGCGGTGGACTACGAGACGACGGTCTGGGTCAACGGCCGGCAGGTGGGGGTGCACCGCGGCGGGTCGGGGCCGTTCCATTTCGACGTGACCGACGCCTTGACGGGCGGGTCGAACCTGCTGGCGGTCCGGGCGGTCGACGAGACCCGCGGGGGGCTCCAGGGGTCGGGCAAGCAATCGTGGCACTACCAGAGCCGGGGGTGCCTGTACACCCGGGTGACGGGCATCTGGCAGAGCGTCTGGCTGGAGCCGGTCGCCCCGGCGCACCTGCGGGGGCTGCGGATGGTGGGCGACCCGGCCGGCGGGCGGATTCACGTGACGGCGACGATCGCCGGCGGGGCGGCCGGGCTGACGCTGTCGGTGCGGGCCAGGGCGGGCCGGCGGGTCGTCGGCTCGGCCGCCGCCGCCGCCAACGGCTTGGCCGCCACCGCCGTCGTCGAGCTCGACCACGTCCGCAAGTGGAGCCCGGACGACCCCTTCTTGTACGACATGGAGATCGCGCTGCTGGATGGCGAGAAGACGGTCGACTCGGCTGCCAGCTACTTCGGTCTGCGGAGCATCTCGCTGTCCGACAAGGCCTTGCTGCTCAACGACGAGCCGATCTTCCTCCGGATGGTGCTCGACCAGGGCTTCTATCCCACGGGCATCTGGACCGCCCCGTCCGACGCCGCCCTGAAGCGCGACATCGTGCTCAGTCAGCGGCTTGGCTTCAACGGCGCCCGGCTCCACCAGAAAGTCTTCGAGCCGCGGTTCCTGTACTGGGCGGACCGGCTGGGGTACCTGGTCTGGGGGGAGTTCCCCAACTGGGGCATGGACCGCTCCCGCGGCGAATCGGTCCGGCGGATGACGGCCGAGTGGGTCGAGATCGTCCAGCGCGACTTCAACCACCCCAGCATCATCGGCTGGTGCCCCTTCAACGAGACCAGTAACTGGCCCGACCGGCTGATGTTACGCGACGTGTACCGACTGGCCAAGGCCCTGGACCCCACCCGGCCCGTGATCGACTCCAGCGGGTACGACCACTACGAGACCGACCTGTACAGCGTCCACAACTACGAGCAGGACCCGCGGAAGTTCGCCGCCGCCTTCCGGCCCCTGGCGACCGGCGGCGAGGCCTGGCGCAACCCGACGGCGCTGGGCGAGCACGCCGGTCAGCCTTACTTCGTGGCCGAGTTCGGCGGCACGGGCTGGGACGTGGGCAGGCGGAAGGGCGTGGGCAGCGGCACGGGCGAACGCCGCCAGAGCTGGGGCTACGGCCAGGCGCCGGCGGATCGGAAGGAGTTCCTCGACCGCTACCGCCGACTCGTGACAACGCTGCTGCGCCACCCGCGGATGGCGGGGATGTGCTACACGCAGCTCTACGACATCGAGCAGGAGATCAACGGCCTGATGACCTACGACCGGAAGATGAAGTTCGACCCGAAGGTGATTGCCGAGTTCAACCGGCAGACGGCGGCGATTGAGAAGGGCAATCCCCGCGCGGAGTGAGCGTCGCGGGTTCGGTGAGCGTCTCCCACGCAGCGCAGTGCGTGGGCTTGAGGGCATCTGAGGCGACTGGACGCCCCTGTTGGGGGGAGACGGGCGCCAGCGGGCGCGTGCCGGCGCTCACTGGC
>DASRZG010000151.1:0-7723 GCA_035686585.1 Phycisphaerae bacterium | reverse complement strand
CCGAGCAATACGGCTACTCCAAGGGCTACCAGTACAGCCACGAGTTCCCCGGCGGCGTCAGCCCCGATCAGGACTACCTCGGCGTAGACAAGACCTACTACACCCCCACCGACCGCGGATACGAAAAGCACATCGCCGCCTACCTGGAGTGGGCGAGGAAGCTGCGGGACAAGGAAGGTCCATAACCCCCCGCTTCCGCTGGGGGGCGATTGTCCGCATGATTGCTCTTCTTCTGCTGTTTCTCAATCCACAATCGCAAATCCGAAATCCGCAATGGAAATCGGTTTCCCTCTTGACCTGACTCGGCCCGGGGGGTTCTCTTATCTCTGTGAAGGAAACCTTTCGGGAACTGGTTCGTCGGCAGTTGTCGGCGATGGCCCCGGCGGTGGCGCACGCCAAGAGCATGGCCGCGTGCAAGCGCCTCCAGACGCTGCCGGAGTTCGACCGCGCCGCCACCATGATGATCTATCTGCCCATCCCCGAGGAGGTGGACGTGTCGCCTCTGGCGCTGCGGGGATGGCAGGAGGAGAAGACCGTCGCCGCCCCCAAGCTCTCCTGGGACAAGCGGCACATGGTGCCCATCGAGATCCGCTCGCTCGAGACCGGCCTGATCGAGTCCCGCAGCTATCTCCGCGAGCCCGCCGACGGTGAGCCGGTCTCGCTGGACATGCTCGACCTGGTCATCGTTCCCGCCCTGGCGTTCGACCGGAAGGGCAACCGCCTCGGCCGCGGCGGCGGGTTCTACGATCGGTTCCTCGCCAGCCCGGAATTCAAGGGCACGTCCGTGGGGATCGCCTTCCGCGAGCAACTGCTCGACGAGCTGCCCGTGGACGAGCACGACGTGCCCGTTCACGTGGTGGTGACCGACGAGGAAGTGCTGCGTTTCGGGCGGGCGGCTGGGACCGATTGAACCGCGGGGACCGAGGAGAAGCCTGATGGCTCGGGGAACGCAGAACCGCTTTGTGGTCACCCTGATCGTCCTGGCCGTTGTGGGCCTTGTCGCCTTCGGCCTCCTGCGCCAGCGGTCTTCGGACAAGCCCCCCGCCTCCCCGGACGCCGGCGACCCCCTGGCGGGCGGCGGTGCGCCCGGCCGTGCCCCCAGGTCCAATCCGCCCGCCGGGACTGCGACGACCGCCACCGCCCCCGCGCCGCCCGAGACGGGGTATGAGAAGCCCGTCCAGCTCCCGCTGGAGGGGGCGGCGGGGAGCGCGGCATCGGCCGCCCAGGTCCGCGCCGCCTATGACCGGGCGGTGACGCTGGCGGCAGGGGACCGGCTCGTCGAGGCCCGCGGCCTGCTCGCCGACGCGCTGAACTCCAACGCCCTGCCCGCCGCCGCAGCCGACGACGCCCGCAAGCGGCTGATCGAACTGGCGGACAAGACGATCTTCTCGCGGACCGTCTTGCCGAAGGACCCCTGCACCTTCGAGTACTCCTTCCAGCCCGGCGACGTGCTGGTGAAGGTGGAGCGCCAGCTCGACCTGCACGTCTCCGAGCGCCTGATCCAGCGGATCAACAACATCCCCGACCCGTCCCGGATCCGCGCGGGCCAGACCGTCAAGATGGTCCGGGGCCCCTTCCACGCCGTCGTCACCAAGGGCCGGTTCCTCATGGATGTGTACCTCCAGGAGCGCGGCACGGGGCGGATGATCCTGGTCCGGCGGCTCCGCGTCGGCGTGGGCAAGGACGGCTCCACCCCGCCGGGCATGTGGCAGGTGTCGCTGGGCAGGAAGATGACGCACGCCCCCTGGACCCCCCCGCCGTCGAGCACCCTCCCGCCCAAGCGGATCCTCTGGGGCGAGCCGGGATACCCCCTCGGGAAGATGGGGTACTGGATCGGCCTGGAGGGCATCGAGGGCAACACCCACACGGCCGAGGACGGGTTCGGCATCCACGGCACCAACGACCCCGCCAGCGTCGGCCAGGCCGCCTCGCTGGGCTGCATCCGCCTGACCGACGACGAAATCGAGCTGCTCTACGCCATGCTCTACCCCAAGTGGAGCAAGGTGAAGGTGGTGAAGTAGGCCGCAGGTGGCACAGGTTTCCAACCTGTGTTCCCACCACAGGTTGAAAACCTGTGCCACCGATTGCGGGTTGTCCTGGGGGATTACCGGGCGGCGACCTTCTCGACCAGGTCGGCGGTCCGGTTGGAGTAGCCCCACTCGTTGTCGTACCACATGGTGACCTTGACCATGTCGCCGTCCATCACCAGCGTGTTGCCCGAATCGAAGATCGAGCTGTGGGGGTTGTGGATGATGTCGCTGGAGACGATCGGGTCGGTGACGTACTCGATGATCCCGCGCATGGGCCCCTCGGCGGCGGCCTTGACGGTCTGGTTGACCTCCTCGATGCTGGTCTTCTTGGAGACGATGACCGTCAAGTCGGTGATCGAGCCGGTGGGCACGGGCACGCGGAGGGCGTAGCCGTCCAGCTTGCCATTGAGCTCGGGAATGACCTTGCCGACGGCGACGGCCGCCCCGGTGGAGGTGGGGATGATGTTGATCGCCGCGGCCCGGGCCCGGCGCTTGTCCTTGTGGATCATGTCCAGGATGCGCTGGTCGTTGGTATACCCATGGCAGGTCACCATCAGACCCTTGACGATCCCGAACTTCTCGTGGAGGACCTTGACCACCGGCGCCAGCGAGTTGGTGGTGCAGGAGGCGTTCGAGATGCACTTGACGTCCGGGGTAAGGATCTTGTCGTTGACGCCCAGGACCACCGTGGCGGCGTCGCCCTTGGTGGGGGCGGAGATGATCACCTTCTTCGCACCGGCGTCCAAGTGGCTGTCGTAGCCGGGCTTATCCCCCTTCTTGTTGTCGCGGAAGATGCCCGTCGCCTCGACGACCACCTCCACACCCAGCTTGCCCCAGGGCAGATCGGCGGGGTTCTTCTCGCTGAGGACCTTCAACTCCTGGCCGTTGACCAGCAGCGCGCCCTGCTTGGCGACCACCTTGCCCAGGAACCGGCCCTGGGTCGAGTCGTACTTCAGCAGGTACGCCAGGGTATCCGCGTCGGACAGATCGTTGATCGCGACCACGTCGAACGTCTCGGGCCTCTCGGCCAGGGCGCGGAACACCAGCCGCCCGATCCGGCCGAAACCGTTAATCCCAACCTTGATTGCCATGCCTGAACTCTCCTTCCCGCCCCGGGAACCGTCCCGGGCGTCTTCCGCTTTCCTAATCCTCGTTTCCTCCCCCCACCGCGAGCCGCACAGACTACCGCCGCCGGGCAAAGCCTGTCAAGGCCAAACGTCGGACGATCCGGCCCGCCCGCTCAGCGGGTCCGGACGCGGCAGGTCAGCCGGTCGCCCGCCTCCAGCCGGACCGGCGGGGTCAGGCGGACGACGACCCCGCCGCCTTCGGCGACGGCGGTAGCGGCGACAGCCTGGCCGTTCAGGCGGCAGGTCACCCCGGCGGGAGCGCCCCGGGCGGCGGGGCGCACCAACGCCAGTTCCGACAGGCCGATCCGACCTTCCAGGCATCCCAACGTCGCCGACAGCGACCGGCCGGCGCGCTGCTGGCTGAACGCCCCGTACCCCATCGCCGCCGTCACCATACAGCGGAAATCGTCCGGGTTGATCACCGGCCTGACCGTCAGCCGCCGGCTCCGCCCGTCATACGCCTGGCCCGACAGCGCCAGCAGCAGCGACCAGCTCGACATCGCCCGGGCATAGTGGTCGCCGCACTCGAACTCGTTCCACGGATTGCGGGCGATCCCATCGTGCCGCGAACGCACCGCCCGGACGATCGCCAGCCCCTGGTCGATCATCCCCTCGTAGATCAGATGCGCCGCCACCTGGTACTCGATACCCGTCCACACCTCGTCGCTGTACGGGAACGGGAACGTCTCCCGCCGCCCGTTGGGCCAGGTGCAGATCAACAGGCCCGCCTCCTCCCCCACGGCGTAGACGCGCTGGCAGCATTCGTGGTTCGACAGGTTCGCCTTGAAGTTGTGCCGGAACACCGCCGCGATCGCCTTCTTCACGCTCTCGGCCGGCAGGACGTACCCCAGCCCGGCCACGTGGGCCGCCCACTGCCCCAGGAGCTGGTCGCTCAGGCACCCGTAGCCGTACTGGTACTTCGGCGTCGGACGGGTGGTGACCCGCTGGATGTAGAACTCGCCATTGAACAGCTTCCGCTGGTGCCGGGTGGCGCCCTTCTCGGCCACCCGGCGGAACTCCGCCGCCGTCTTCGGCTCGCCGACGGCGTCGGCCATCTCCGCCCCCGCCACCAGGGCCGCCAGGTACAGCGACCCGCACATCGAGTTGGGACCGTGGAACTCGATGTCGTAGGTGTTGTGCTGGACGCCCTCCATCAGCCCGTCCTTGTCGGCGTCCCACCCGGCAAAGCCCTTCCAGGCGAACTCGACGGACTTCTTCACCGCCGGCCAGAGGCGCTTCAGCCAGCGCGTGTCGCCGCTGATCCGCCACTCGCGGTAGACCTTCACCACCGTCCCGAACTGCCCGTCGGCGGCGGGGAGCTTCCTGCCCCAAAGCGGCAGGCCCTCCCCCAGCGGCAGGTTGGTCCGGAAGCTCATCGCGCCGCGGCTGTCGAGGTTGTCCTCGTAGTCCGTCAGCCGCATCGACCGCTCCAGGAGCGGGTACAGGTGGGCCATCGACTGCTCGTAGTTCCACACGTGGGTGCAGTTCATGGGGCAGCAGCCGCTGGTGGTGTTGCAGCCCTCGTACCCGAAGACCCGCCCGCCCCGCTCGTCGGCGGGCGAGTCCAGCCACATCGTGGTGTTGGTGCGGAGGATCGACATGTTGGCGCTGACGGCGTCCAGCACGTCGCCCGGCAGCGTGCTGGTGAACAGGGCCTGCTCGAAACGCAGCGTCCCGGCGCGGAGGCGGTCGAAGCGGTCGGCCACGTACGAAGCCGCCTTCCACGCGTCGGGGAACCGGCGGGCGTAGTGGTTGCGGATCAGGTGCGGGCCGGCCTTGGGGGGACGGCTCTCCATCAGCCGGACGGGGAAGCTCCAGGCGAGGATGAACGTGACCTCCGTCGATTCCCCGCCCTTCAGGGCATACTGCGCCGCCAGCATGCCCACGCGGGTCTTACCGTCTTCGCTGGGGCGTGTCCGCGATGTGGGCCCCGGCGGCCTGCCGTTGGCCGAGTAGCCGTCCCAGACCTTCTGGCCCTTGTCGAACCACCCCGGCTCGTCGAAGTCGGTGACGTAGCTGACCCGCCGGGCGGTCGTCGCCAGGGCCTCGCTGCCGTGGCCCACCTCCCCCGGGGCGTGCTGCAGGCCGGTCATGTGGATGCCGCGGAGGTTTTTGCCCTTGCGGAAGGCGTTGACGTTCTTGCCCACCCGGCCGCCGGGGGCGGACAGGCCCACCGTGTTGGACATGGCGATCGCCACCGACCCGCTGACGGGTTTGCGGGTGCGGTTGGTCAGGCGGTAGGTCAGCACGGCCGCGGGAATGGCCGAATCGTCCGCGTTGGTGGGGATCATCGGGCTGAACGCCTCCAGGGAGATCTCCACCGGCAGGTCGGCGTCCTGGAAGACCACCCGCGCGACGGGGTAGGTGCCGACAAACAGGGCCTCGTCCAGCCGCGGCAGGCCGGCGAAGAAATGCGGCCTGAGGCCGTGGCTGCCGTGGTGCGGCGGCAGCAGCTTTCGCTCGAGCACCTTGGCCACCTTGCCGCCGGACCACTTGGCGAACACGAACGGCATGGTGTAGTCGGGCTTGTAGCCCAAGCGCGGGTTGTTGAAGATCTCCCAGTCGCACAGCTCGCCGGTGCCCCCCAGGCCGATCGTGCCCGTGCCGATCCCGCCCAGCGGGAAGGAGATCATCTTCAGCGCCTCGCCGGTATAGCCCGGCACGGCCTGGTCACGCAGCTCGCCCTGCGGATACGGAACGCCGCTTTCTGCGGAGGTGGTCTTTGCGGTCGCCATGGTCTTCCCTGCTCCTGATTCGGATTCCCTTGCCAGCCACTCGCCTGAGACGATAAGGCCCCCACCATATCCTCGCCCGCCCGGGGTGGCAACACCGCAAGGCAGGGACGTTGATTTCTTGTGTTTTTCGTGCTTTCCACCTATATTTGTAGATGAAGGAGAGGAAAGGCCGGAGCGGGAGGTTCTGGGCGATGTCGGGTGTGATGGTGAATTCGCTGGAGGGGAGCGTCCTGGTGCTGAACAGGCACTACATGGCGGTCCACGTCACTTCGGTGCGGCGGGCCTTCGGGATGCTGTACGGGGGCATCGCCGAGGTGGTCAGCCACGAGGACGATCAGTACCAGTCCTACGACTTCGAGACCTGGCAGGAGGTCAGCGAGTTCCGCGCGCGGTTCGAGCGGGAGCGGTACGACTGGGTGCGGTGCGTGCGGTTCGAGCTGGCGGTGCCGCGGATCATCCGGCTGCTGTTCTACGACCGGCTGCCCAGGCAGGTGGTCAAGTTCAACCGGCGGAACATCTACGCCCGCGACCACAACCGCTGCCAGTACTGCGGCAAGCGGTTCAGCACCTCCGAGCTGAGCCTCGACCACATCGTGCCCCGCTCGCTGGGCGGCAAGACCACCTGGGAGAACATCGTCTGCGCCTGCGTCGCCTGCAACGTCCGCAAAGGCGGGCGAACCCCGCAGCAGGCGGGGATCAGCCTGATCGCCGACCCCGTCCGGCCGCGGCGCAGCCCGGTCATCCAGCTCCGTCTCAGCAGCGCCAAGTACGCCAGTTGGAAACAGTTCCTCGACACCGCCTACTGGAACGTGGAACTGCGGGATTGACCGGCATCCGGGTATTGTCGCCCTATTTCGCCCCCGGCCCTCGTGGCCGGGGGCTATGCCACCCGACCCCGTGCCCCAATCCCCTCCCCTCGCCCAACCGAAAACGCCCCCGGACGGGGATACGAAGAGGGCCCGCCTGCTGGAGACGGGCCCTCTCGCTTGACGCGTTGGGGAAAGCTATTCCTTCAGCGGCATGCCGTTGGCGGCGGGGGCAAAATCGGCCGCCGCCAGGCCGACGTTGAATTCGATGTCCTTATACAGGTACGAGCACAGCAGGCGGTCGTCCCAGTCGGTACCCTCCAGGCCCAGCAGGACGAGGGTCTGGGTGTCCAGGTACCAGGTGGTGGTCTTGGCGGGATAGTCCTCCCGCGGGGGCAGGACGCGCTCCAGCACCATCGCGTGCCTTCCGGCGATCTTGCGGTAGCCGAGGAAGCGGCAGTTGGCCTCACCGCGCCCCTCGGCGGTTTCGTAGACCTCCAGCAGGCTCTCGAGGGAGCGCCGGAAGCCGAACATCGTCACGGGACGGAGCGTGTTGGCCATCGCGGCCGGCCCGTCGGGCTCGCGCATCTGGGTGCCGACCAGCTTGAACAGGAAGCCCTTCGGGCGAACCAGCATCTGGCCGTCGTGCTGGCCTTCGACATACAGCACGCGGTCGCCGATGGGGGCGTTCCTGGTCCACGTCATGGCCACGGAAAAGGGCCTGTCCATGAACTTGACGCCGATCCACTGCTCTTCCTTGAGCTTGCCGCTGATCCGCTCCTGCTTGATGAAGGTGCAGGTGTAGTCGCGGTAGTTCTTGTCGTAGTGAGCCAGCGCCAGCTTCAGCAGCGCCACGTGGTCCTCACGAGCCAGCTTCTCCAGGTGCTTGAGCTGCTCGGGGGTGATCCGTCCCTCGGTCCGATTGGAGATGGCCGCGAACAGCGCCTGGGACCGGAAGGCGTCCGAGCGGGTGCACTGGATGCAGAACAGCGCCGCCAGCAACATCCCCACAGCCAATCGAGTCC
>DASRZG010000150.1:0-3750 GCA_035686585.1 Phycisphaerae bacterium | reverse complement strand
GACAAGAATCGTCTTGACCGCCTTGAGGTGGTAATTATACCTTTTGCAAAACGTAAAAATAATAATAGCGTCTCCGCGTGCTGATGGCGTGGCGCTGTCGTATTGTGGCGTTGTGGCGCGGCGTTGTGGCGCGGCGTTGTGGTGCGGCGTTGTGGCGCGGCGTTGTGGTGCGGCGGTTTCCCGGGCTGTCCGGGTTGGGGCCTGCCGGCTGGGGCCGTTGTGGCCCGGTGCGGCGTCGCGGCTGGCGCCCGGATGTCCTGGCGATGTGCCAAGGGAGAACCGGCCGGGCGGCATGAGCTGGAAAGGGCTGTCACGAGAACCAACGGGACAATAACGCCAGTACGCCGAGGCCGCCGCCGTCCGGGCGGGTCCCTGGTTGCGGCCGGCAGGTACGCCGGGCGCGGTCTGGACGCTTCCCGCGGCGTCCACGGGGCCGGGGTGGCCTGTGCCTCCGCTGCTCCGCCAGAGCCCGGGGGTACAGGGACGCCCAAGGACGAGCATGCCGGCGGCTCCGGTGCGTCGGCCGGCCGGGCCGGCCCGGCCGGGATGGCCACCGTCGGCGAAGGTGGCGCCGGGCGTCCGGGCGGCGGGGCGGGCCGTCGCTCCCGCAGGCCGCTGCCGCCGAGGTGTTATCGGATGGCCGAGGTGGTCGAGTACTCCGGCTTCTCTCGCCAGACGATCCACAACTACACCACCATGGGCCTGATCTGCGAGGTCCGCCGCACCAAGGGCGGGCACAGGCTTTACGGCGAAGACGTATTTGAGCGGTTGGACCTGATCGCCGATCTCAAGCGGATGAACCACACCATGCGTGAGATCCGCCGTCGATTCGCCGAACGGGAAGCCGGCGCATGAAAGACGCACTATCGGCCATCCGAAGCACCTTTGCCGCCCAAGGCGGCGCGGGCGAGCCGCGGCAGGGGCCCCCGCCTGAAGGCGCCGAGTCCGCCGCCGAGCCGGCCCTGAGGGACCGCCGCCGCGGCCGGGAATACCGCCGACAGCAGATCATCGCCGTCACCAGCGGCAAGGGCGGAGTGGGCAAGAGCAACCTGGCGGCCGGCCTGGCGATCCTGCTGTCCGCCAGCGGCGTCAAGGTGGCCTTGGTGGACGTGGACCTGGGCATGGGCAACCTCGACGTCCTGCTGGGCGTGACGGGCGGGCCGACGCTCAACGACGTGCTGGCCGGAAGGAAGTCCATTGGCGACGTGCTCCAGGCCCTGCCGTGCGGGGTGGACCTGGCCACGGGCAGTTCCGCCTCCTCCTCCGCCAACGTCCTGGACCCCCAACGCCGCCGCAGCCTGCTGGAGGGCCTCCAGGCCGTCCGCGACCAGCACGACCTGGTGATCCTCGACTGCGGCAGCGGCCTGGGCAGGGAGGTCACCGACTTCTGCGAGATCGCGGACCAGGTCCTCGTCACGACGACCCCTGAGCCGACTGCCCTGACCGACGCCTACGGCATGATCAAGGCCCTGGTCGTCTCCGGGTACGCCGGGCGGATCAGCATCCTGGTCAACTTCGCCGCCGACCGCAACGAGGCGAAGCAGACCTACGCCCGCATCGCTTCGGTGGCCAATCAGTTCCTCGGCAGGGCGGTCTATGACGCCGGGTACGTCCTGGAGGACCCGAAGATCCCCGCCGCCGTCCGCAAACGCGAGCCGTTCGTGCTGGCGTTCCCGAACTGTCCCGCCACACGATGCCTGACGGCCCTGGCCGTGAAGATCCGGCCGCGAGAGGTGTCCGCCAAGAGTCCACGCAAGGCCGGGTTGATCCGAAGAATCATCGAATGGCTGGAGTGATTGACTCCGCCTTGTGCACATAACTGCTTAATAGATAGGATATAAGGATGTTCAATACGCCAAAGTTGCGCCAGTTATTTATTTTGCCTATTTTCTCAACACGGAGGTTGACAAGATGGGCAAGATAGGTAGAATGAGGATACTGGAGAGCATGCGGAACATAGGTCATATCCCCGGAATTCGTCATACGGGGTGCCTGCGTTGATCGAAGCGGGCCGGCCCGCTGGGAGGGCCGATCGATCGGCGGAGGCAGCATGAAAGGACGCTTGCGATGGCTATTGCGGTGACGACACGAGCGACGGCGGATGCCGAGACCGTGCTGGGGTGGTGGAAGACCTTCGAGAAGACGCGCAGCCAGGAGTTGCGGAACCAACTGCTGGAGCATTATCTCCGGTTGGTCAAGTCGACGGCCGAGCGGCTGTATGCCAAGCTGCCGGACGAGGTGGAGCTGGACGACCTGATCTCGGCCGGGACGTTCGGGCTGATGGACGCGATCAACTCGTTTGACCTGGCCCGGGAGGTGAAGTTCGAGACCTACTGTGCCCAACGGATTCGGGGGGCGATCCTGGACGAGCTGCGGAGCATGGACTGGGTTCCCCGTCTGGTGCGTGCCCGCGCCCACAAGGTGGACGGCGCCGCCGGCACGCTGCAGATGGAGCTGGGCCGGGCGCCGACCGAGCGGGAGCTGGCCAAGAAGCTGCGGATGAGCCTGTGCGAGTTCCGCAAGCTGCACCGCGACGCCAAGGCGGTGGGGCTGGTGAGCCTGTCGCGAAAGTGGTTCGAGACCGACTCCAACCGCGACGTCCGCGAGATCGACGTGCTGGAGGACAAGCGGAGCGAGGACCCGCGCGAGCAGTTCCAGAGGAAGGACATCAAGGAGTGGGTCACCCGCGGCCTGAGCCGGGCGGAGCGGCTGATCATCATCCTGTACTACTTCGAGAACATGACGATGAAGGAGATCGGCGAGACGCTGGCCCTGTCCGAGTCCCGCGTCTCCCAGATGCACTCCGCCATCCTCGACCGCCTCAAACAACACCTCCGCCGCAGGCGTGCGGACATCAGTTGAGCCACACCCGAGGCCCGTATGGCCAAACCCGGGTGCGATTACTGGCTGGAGCTGCCTGGCAGTGCAATCCCCATCCCTGGGGCCCGCCGCGTTCCTGCACCCCCAAGCCGGACGACGGCCCCAAGGGGGCCAAACAGAGGCTTGAACAGAGGCTTGAGGGTGAGACCCGAGGGGCCCATGGCCAAACGGGAGTGGGTTTGAAAGCCCAACGACGGCTTGAGGGTGGAACCCGGGATGGGCGAGGGGGAGTTGGCGTGCTGAGTGCCTGCACCCCCAAGCCGGACAGCGGCTTGAGGGTGGCACCCGGCGGGCCTGGGGGCAGGCTGCCTCAGCCTTCCGGCTCGGCCGATTCAGCCGGCGGGCCGAAGCGGGCGACGGGGATGTGACAGCTCGGGCGGTTGGGGTGTTTGGCCAGGTAGTCCTGGTGGTGCTCCTCCGCCGGCCAGAACGTCGAGGCCGCGGCGACCTCGGTCGTCACGTCGTATCCGCGCCGGCGGAGCAGGGCGATCAAGCGATCCGCCGTTCGCTTCTGCTCGTCGCTGGTGTAGAACACGGCGGAGCGATACTGCGTCCCCACGTCCGGGCCCTGGCGGTCCTTCTCCGTGGGGTCGTGAAGCTCAAAGAATCGCCGGGCCAACTGCTCGTAGGTGACCTTGGCGGGATCGAACAGGACCTCCACCGCCTCGACGTGGCCGGTCCGGCCCGTGCAGACCTGCTCGTAGGTCGGCTTGTCCACGTGGCCGCCGGTGTACCCCGACCGCGCCGTCAGCTCCCCCGGGACATCCTCCAGCAGGTGCTCGACGCCCCAGAAGCACCCCCCGGCGAAGATCGCCCGCTCCAGCGGCCACTTCTCGGCCGGCACGAACGACAGCGAGGCCGAGTTGACGC
>DASRZG010000149.1:0-2234 GCA_035686585.1 Phycisphaerae bacterium | reverse complement strand
CACCCGGGCGGCCGTTCGGGACGGGGAGTACTGGTACGCGGCCGTGGCGGTAAACAACTCCAGCGGCCCGGTGGCCGCCTCGATCCACGTGACGGTCATCGACGAGGCCGGCGTCGTCACGCACCAGGAGACGATCACCCGGCTGGTACCGAAGGCCGTCGAGACGATCAGCTACGATCCCCGCGGCAACAAGTGGCAGGATTCCATCTGGACCTACACCTGGGACGCGATGGACCGGCTGACGGCGGTGGAGATGAAGGAGATCGCCGGCGCCGACCGGGTGAAGGTGGAGTTCCAGTACGACTTTTTCGGCCGGCGGGCGACGAAGAAGGTGTATTCGCACAACGGCAGCGCGTGGGTGCTGGAGTACACGCGGAAGTTCATCTGGAGCGGCTGGCTGCTCCAGGCGGAGACGAACGGGGACGACAAGCTGATCCGCAGCTACGTCTGGGAGGGCGCGGACGGTCGGGCCGGTCGGCTTGCCTCCTGAGGTCGTCCAGTCCCTTAGCCTTCGTCCACCCACCCCGCGAGGAAGTCCACCAGGCGCTTCGTGCCTGCCCTACCGAACTCCGCCGAGGCGTTGGAGCGCGGGTCCACGCCCAAGATGCCGTAGCAGGGGTGGTCGCGGTGCTCGTCGCCCATCCAGTTGCGGCGCTGGTCGGGGCCGGTGCGGTCTTCATCGCGGCCCGCCAAGGCCGACAGGTCCACCGTCTCGGGGTGCAGGTGCATCATGAAGGACGTCTCGACCGTGGCGGCGTGGTCGCCCACGCCGTCGGGGATCTGGTTCTCGACGATGGCCAGGACCCGCATGGTCCCGCCGGCCGCGCGGTAGGCGTCCACCGCCCGGTCCAGGTACTCGTGGCGGTTGGGGTAGTGCCCGGAGAGCAGGACCGCCGCCGTAAAGCCGTCCCGCTGGAAGTGTTGGAGCAGTTGGGCCACCAGCGGGACCATCCCGGCGGGCTCGACCATGTACGAGTACGGGTATTCCCCGTGCCCGCCGCCGCAACCGAAGAACACCGGCGGATACACCACCCCGCCCGCGCGGGCGGCCAGGGCGACCAGTTGCTCGTGGGCCTTGATCGCGTCCAGCCCCACCGCGTTCTGCCGCCCGTGCCACTCGATGGACCCGAACGGCACGTACACCGCCGCCCGGGCGGCCTTGGCCCGGTCGATCTGCCCGGGCCTCATCCGCTCCAGGCGAACCTCCCGCTCCAGCCGCGACGAATATACGCCCATGCCCGTCTCCTTTGGCCACCTGATTCACAGGTTGGAAACCTGTGCCACCAGACCCACTATGCCACGAACGGGCGGCGCCGTCAAACCCCGGGGCGAGAGGCCGCCGACCCGCCGGACCGGCTCCGACCGGCGAGCGAAGACCTGGCAATCCCGGGCCGGATATTCCGTTGACATTTCGCCCAACTCCGGTGACAATGCCGATAGCACGAACAGGACCGGCGGCCGTGGAGGAAAGGTTCCTCGCCCCGCCGGCAAAGAGGGTTAGCATCCGAATTCATTTGCAGCATGCTCCCAGGTATCCCGCCCGTGAACGGATCTCCCTTCACCCTTGGGGATAAGTCGCCTCGGATGATCACGTCTGCGAATCCAGTATGCTGACCGATGAAGGAGCCAGGATCATGGCGACAGGTAAGGTGAAGTGGTTCAACGAGACCAAGGGCTACGGGTTTGTGACCTCCGATGACGGCACGGACGCGTTCGTCCATCACAGCGACATCGAGGGCGAAGGCTTCAAGACCCTCTTCGAGGGCGAGGAAGTGACCTTCGACCTGACCGAGGGCCCCAAGGGCCCCAAGGCCATCAACGTCAAGAAGGCCTGATACCCACCACCTCGAACCACGCAGGCGCCGCCCACCCGGGCGGCGCTTGTTTTTTTGCGACCCCCACCAGAGGTCGCGGCACCATTGGGCCATCACCCCCCCTGCTTCGCGTCCCACTTGGCCAGGAGCTCCCGGGCCTGGCGGGCGGATTCGGAGTCGGGTCGGGACCGGATCAGCTCGGCCAGCTTGTCGCGGGCCTTGGCGGTCATGCCGGCGGTGTGGTAGCTGCGGGCAAGCTGGAGGAGCTGGGCGCCGCCGTCGCCGGCGGCGACGGCCGGGGCCGGCTTGGTCGTCGCTGCCGGTGCCGGGGCGGGCCTGGGCACGACTGTCCCAAGCCGCTTGAGGGCCTCGCCCGCCTCGGCGGCGGCGGGCGTGTCGGCGTACCGGCGGGCGAGGGTC
>DASRZG010000148.1:0-10621 GCA_035686585.1 Phycisphaerae bacterium | reverse complement strand
GGGTGGACGCTGGACGGCGGGACGGGGGACTTTTGCTGGCAGTGGGGCGTCCCGACCGGCCAGGGGGGCGACCCGGGCCGCGCCTTCACCGGCGACTCCGTGATGGGCTACAACCTGAACGGGACGTACGCGGACAACATGGACTCGGCGCAGTACGCCACGACGCCGGCCTTTGACTGCTCGGCGGCGTCGTTCGTGACGCTGAGCTTCCGCCGCTGGCTGGGGGTGGAGAGCGACGATTGGGACCACGCCGCCATCCAGGTCTCCGCCGATGGCGGCCCGTGGGTGACGGTCTGGTCCAACGGCGAAACGGGCGTCGATGACTGGGCGTGGACGGGCCAGGACCTGGACATCACCTCCGTCGCCGCCGGCAGCGCGTCGGTGCGGATCCGCTGGGGCATGGGCCCGACGGACTCCTCCGAGACCTACGGCGGGTGGAACATCGACGACGTGGTGGTCACCGGCTCGTCGGGCCGGGCGGTCATCTACAGCGAGGACATGGCCGACGACCCCGGCTGGGAGCTGGACGAGGGGACGGAGGTGGGGGGATGGGAATGGGGCATCCCGTCCGGCAACGCCGGCGACCCCGACAGCGGGTACACCGGCGATCACGTGATCGGCTTCAACCTGGACGGGGCGTATCCGGACAACCTGTACGACCCGCTGTACGGCACGACGCCGGCGTTCGATTGCTCCGATGCGCTGGTGGTGACGCTGCGTTACTGGCGCTGGCTGGGGGTGGAGGACGACGAGTGGGACCAGGCCACCATCGAAGTTTCCGCCGACGGCGGCCCGTGGATTGCGGTGTGGTCCAACGGCGCCGACGCCATCTCGGACACGGCCTGGGTCCCGGAGACGGTGGACATCTCCGCCGAGGCGTCGTTCTCTTCGTCGGTGCGGATCCGCTGGGGCATGGGCCCGACGGACGGGTTGGTGACCTACGGCGGGTGGAACATCGACGACGTGGTCGTCACGGACGGCGTGACCTTTGACGTGCTCTACAGCGCGTACATGAGCGACGACCCGCAGTGGACGCTGGAAAGCGGGCAGGGCCGGTACAGTTGGCAGTGGGGCCGGCCGCTCGGCGGAGACGACCCCGACAGCGGCGCCACCGGCGACACCGTCATGGGTTACAACCTCGGCGGGCCGTACCCGGACAACATGCCCGCTGCCGAATACGCCACCTCGCCGGCGTTCGACTGCTCGGGCTACTCGGGACTGACCCTCACCTTCCAGCGCTGGCTGGGGGTGGAGAACAACGAGTGGGACCACGCCACCGTCGAGGCCTCCGCCAACGGCGGGCCGTGGGTGGTGGTCTGGTCCAACGGCACCGGCACCATCACCGACTCGTCGTGGACGAGTCAGAGCGTGGACATCTCGGCCGTGGCGGACGGGCAGGCGTCGGTCCGCCTGCGCTGGGGCATGGGCCCGACCGACACGTCGGTAACCTACTGCGGCTGGAACATCGACGACGTGCTCGTGGTGGGCCGGCAGGCCGGGCCTTCCGTGTTCACCCATTCGCCCTTCGCCGACGTGGAGGCGGGCCTGGACCACCTGGACGTGACCTTTGCCTCCCCGATCGACGAGACGACCTTCGACGAGGCCCGCGTAACGCTGACCGGCCCGTCCGGTGCGCCCGTGACGCTGACGGGCCTGGGGCATCTTTCCGGCAGCACCTACCGCGTCCAGTTCGACGCCCTGGCGGAGCTGGGCACGTATACGCTGCGGGTGGGGCCCGGCGTCACCGACGACAACGGCAACCCCATGGACCAGGACGGCGACGGCACGCTTGGCGAGGAGTCCGACGACGTGTACGTCGGTACCTTCGCCGTCGTCCCGCCCGACACCACCGGCCCGCGCGTGGACTCGCACAGCCCGGCAGGGCAGGTGGCGGAGGCCCAGGGGGCGCTCCGCCTGCACTTCGACGAGCCGATGGACACCACCAGCTTCGGCCTGGACGACATCGCCGCCTTCACCGGGCCGGGGGGCGACCTGATGCCGGCGATCTACGGGTTCCTGTGGCTCGACCCGCGGACGCTCGAGATCCGCTTCGACTGGCAGGGGGCCTCGGGCGACTACCTGCTGACGGTCGGCCCGGACCTCCGCGACGACTGCCCCGGGGGCAACCGGATGGACCAGGACGCCGACGGGGTTCAGGGCGGGGCCGGGGACACGTACTCGGCCGGGTTCACGATCCGCCGCGTCGACCTGGCGCCGGTGTCGCTGGCCGCCGACCCGGTCAACCTGTATCCGGTCGCCGGGGCGGTGTCGGTCGATCTGGCGGTCCGCAACAGCGGCACGGACGCCTCGGGCCCGTTCGAGGTCGGCTTCTACCTGTCGGAAGACCCGTTCGTCGGCCCGGCAGACCTTCCAGTGCCCCTGGCCGGCGGGAGCGCGACGTGGTCCGTTCCGGCCCTGGGCGCCGGCGAGGTGCTTGCCGACACCGTCGCCCTGGCCGCGCCGGCGACCGACCCGTTCGGATCGGGCAACGACTATTACCTCCTGATGGTCCTGGACGAGGCCGACGCCGTCTTCGAGACCAACGAGACCAACAATGCCGACCAGGGCCTGGGCGTCGACAGGGTGGTGGTCTACTACTTCAACGACACCGACGGGCCCAGGGTGAGCGCCGCTTCGCCGGACGGCGAGACGGCCTCGCCCGTGTCGGTCCTGGCGATCACCTTCAGCGAGGCGATCGATCCGGACAGCTTCTCGGCGGCCGAGGACGTCGAACGCTTCACCGGCCCCGGGGGCGCGGACCTGCTGGGCGAGGTGACCGAGTGGGTCTGGCTGAACAGCAGGACGCTGGAGGTCCGATT
This sequence comes from Phycisphaerae bacterium, assembly GCA_035686585.1. Lineage (GTDB taxonomy): Bacteria > Planctomycetota > Phycisphaerae > SM23-33 > SM23-33 > DASRZG01. The sequence continues at coordinate 7,802 of DASRZG010000148.1, read as the reverse complement.
CCCGCTCCAGCGCCTTCCGGGCGCCTACGAGCTGGTCATCGGCCCGGATGTTCTCGACCTGTCCGGCAATCCCATGGACCAGGACGCCGACGGGGCGGGCGGGGAAGTCCCGGACGACGCCTTCCTCGCGGCCTTTGTCATCCGCAACCCCGCCGCCCCGACGGTCGAGCTCCTCTGGCCGGGCGTGGACGAGGTCTGCCTGGCCCACACGGCCTCGCTGCTGGTCCTGGCGGCGAACGTCACCGATGACGGCGTGGGCGGGCCGGACGGGTTGACCTTCGGCTGGATCGTCCAGGACGCCCCCGCCGGCAGCACGGTCGTCTTCGAAGACCCCGCGTCGGCGGAGACGGTCGTGTCGTTCTCGGACGAGGGGACGTACGAGCTGGCGATGGCGGCCTCGGACGGCGACCTGTCGACCCTGGCGGCGATCACGGTCGTCGTCGGCGACGACGGATGGACGGGAAACGTCGCGCCCCAGACCTTCGCCGGGACCTACAAGGTGGCGGGCGACACGATGGCCGTGCTGCGCGGGACGGTGATCGACGACGGCAATCCGCCGTCGGCCCCCGTGACGTGCGGGTGGGTGCAGTTGTCCGGGCCGGGGGTCACCACGTTCACGCACCCGTCGGCCGCGGTCACCGGCATCTCGGTTTCGGAGATGGGCGTGTACGTCTACCGGCTGACGGCGGACGACGGGCAGGTCCGCACGGCCGACGACGTGACGATGGTGATGGCCCTCGATGGCGACGCGAACCTGGACGGTGTGGTGGGCATCGCGGACCTGGCGCAGTTGGCGGATCACTATGGCCAGTCGCCGGCCGGGTGGGGCGAGGGCGATTTCAACGGCGACGGCGAGGTGGGAATCGCGGACCTGGTGGCCCTGGCGGACCATTATGGGGACCACGCGGCCGGCGAGGCGGCGGCCGGCGGTTTGGGTAGGCAGGGCGTGGAGGCGTCTTCCGATGCTCTTGAGCCGGCCGGTGCCGCCACGCGGTGGCCGGACGCGGCCCCGAGCAGTCCCTGGCGCGGCCTTCGACCCGCGCCGGCACCTCTGGCGGATGTCGCGGCCGGTCCGCGATCCGGGCGTGACCGAATCCCGCACGAGCCGGGACTGGCCCGGGGCCACGGGGCGGACGCCCCGTGGCGCGCCGCCAGGCGTCCCCAGCCGGACCTGGCGCCCGACCCGACCATCGACATCCTGGCCGGGCTGCTCCCCGTCCGCCGCCCTTGACGGGGTCTTCGACATGGCGGCGACCGAATCCCCGAAACAAGCCGGGATTTGGCCGGACCCATGCCACCCGACGGAATCTCCGGTTTTTTTCTCCTCTCCCCGGCGCGAAGTGCCGAGTTGACTGTCGCTACCGGCCTATTGTCCAATGCTTACGCGCCCTGGTTCCCCCTTGCCGACGGGGGGCGCGATCTGGCGAGAGTTTCCATGATTTCGCTGGAAAGTCAGACGGGCACACCATATAGTGAAAAATGTCACGAAGTGCTGGAGGCGGTGCCGCGCTCCCCGGCCGCTTCGCAGACGGCCCACCCATGTCGTCCTCGCCAACATGAGTGACACACTCCTGCTGACGTAGCGGCTTGGCAGTGAAGGCCGGACGGGTTGTTGACCCAAGGCACCATCGAGGAATTCCATGAGCGACAGCATCAAAGCGACGGTCAAGGAGATCTGCCGGGACTGCGGCAATGACCGCAGCCGGATGATGGACATCGTCCGCCAGGTCCAGCAGCGCCTCGGGTGCGTGGGCTCGGAGGCGATGGACGCCATCGCCGAGGCCGTCTCCTGTCACCGGGTCGAGGTCGAGAGCGTGGTGTCCTTCTACGCCTTTCTCACCGAGCGTCCGACCGGCAAGGTCGTCATCCGCCTGTGCGACGACGTCATCGACGAGATGGCCGGCGGGGACCGCGTGGCCGAGGCCGTCCGCGAGGAGCTGGGCATCGGCTTCGGGCAGACGACGGCCGACGGGGCGATCACGCTGGCCCGCGCCCCGTGCATCGGCATGTGCGACCAGGCCCCGGCCGCTTTGGTCAACGACGTGGTGGTGACGAACCTGTGCGGGGACTCGGCCCGGGAGATGGTCCGGCGTCTGAAGCGGCACATGGACCCGCCCGGGCTGGTGACCAAGCTTGGCGGCGGCAACAACGCCAACGAGCTGATCGGCGCGATGGTCCAGAACAACATCCGCCGCTCCGGCGAGGTGATCTTCGCCGAGCACACGCCCGGCGACGCGCTGAAGAAGGCCCTGGCGATGACGCCGGCGGAGGTGATTCGCGACGTCAAGACCGCCCGCCTGCGGGGGCGCGGCGGCGCCGGATTCCCCACCGGCATGAAGTGGGAGTTCGCCCGCGCCGCCGAGGGCGACAAGCGATACGTCATCTGCAACGCCGACGAGGGCGAGCCGGGCACCTTCAAGGACCGCGTGATCCTCACCGAGCGCGCCGACCTGATGATCGAGGGCATGGCCATCGCCGGGTACGCCATCGGCGCCACCGCCGGCATCCTGTACCTGCGGGCGGAGTACGCCTACCTCAGGCCGTGGCTGGAAAGCCGCCTGGCCGCCTTCCGCGACCGGGCTCTGCTGGGCAAGGCCGTCTGCGGCAAGGAAGGCTTCGACTTCGACATCCGCATCCAGATGGGCGCCGGGGCGTACATCTGCGGCGAGGAGACCGCCCTGATCAGCTCCTGCGAGGGCCTGCGGGGCGACCCGAAGACCCGCCCGCCGTTCCCGGCCCAGAAGGGCTACCTCGACCGGCCCACCGTGGTCAACAACGTCGAGACCTTCTGCTGCGTCACCCGGATTCTCGAAAAGGGCCCGGGCTGGTTCGCCCAGATCGGCTCGCCCGGCTCGCCCGGCACGAAGCTGCTGAGCGTCTCGGGTGACTGCAAGAGCCCGGGCGTCTACGAGTTGCCGTTCGGCACGAAGCTGTCGGAGCTGCTCAAGCTCGCCGGCGCGCCGGCCGCCGCGGCCGTCCAGATGGGCGGGCCCAGCGGCAGGATGGTCGGCCCGAAGGACTTCGGGCGGGCCATCTGCTACGACGACCTCGCCACCGGCGGGGCGGTGATGATCTTCGGGGGCGACCGCGACGTGCTGGCGGTCGCCCACAAGTTCATGGAGTTCTTCATCGAGGAAAACTGCGGGTACTGCACCCCCTGCCGCGTCGGAAACGTCCTGCTGGCCGAGAAGCTCACCGACATCATCGCCGGCAACGGGACGCCGGAGGACCTGGACTACCTCGCCCAGCTCGGTGCGACCGTCAAGATCACCAGCCGATGCGGGTTGGGGCAGACCTCGCCCAACCCCGTGCTGACCACCCTGGAGAACTTCCGCGGCGCCTACGAGGCGAAGATCAGGCCCGCCGCCGACGGCCGCCGGCCGAGCTTCGACCTGCACGCGGCCCTTCGCGACGCCGTGGCGGTGGCCGGCAGAGAGTCGGCCCACGAGGAATAGGAGAGTCCAGTCGATGAGTGAGACGATCACATTCACGATCGACGGCGTGGAGGTGAAGGCCCGGCCCGACCAGACCATCATCGAAGCGGCCGACGAGGCCGGGATCTACATCCCCAGGCTCTGCTACCTGAAGGACCTGACGCCCCACGGGAGCTGCCGGGTCTGCACGGTGATGGTCAACGGGCGCCCGCAGGCGGCGTGCACCCAGCCGGTGGCGGCGGGGATGGTCGTGGAGAACGACACCGAGGCGGTCCAGACCTGCCGCCGCGACATCGTGGACATGCTGTTCGTGGAGGGCAACCACTACTGCATGTTCTGCGAGAAGAGCGGCAACTGCGAGCTGCAGGCGCTGGCCTACCGCCTGGGCATCGCCGCCCCGAAATACCCCTACCAGTTCCCGGTGCGGGACGTGGACGCCAGCCACCCGGACATCTTCATCGACCGCAACCGCTGCATCCTGTGCGGGCGGTGCGTCAGCGCCTCCCGCGACGTCGACGGCAAGAACGTCTTCGAGTTCGTCGGCAGGGGGTCCGACAAGCGCGTCGCCGTCAACGCCGAGGCCAACCTGGCCGGGACCGACCTGTCCGCCAACGACAAGGCCGTCGACGTCTGCCCCGTCGGGGCGATCCTCCGCAAACGCGTCGGCTTCGCCGTGCCGGTCGGCCGGCGCAAGTATGACCACGAGCCGATCGGGTCGGAGGTCGAGGCCCGCCGGAACCGGAGCGAGTGAGGGTATCATGGCCAAGCCCAGAATCGCGACAACGTCCCTGGCCGGCTGCTTCGGGTGCCACATGTCCCTGCTGGACATCGACGAGCGCATCCTGAAGCTGATCGAGCTGGTCGATTTCGACAAGTCGCCCGTCGACGACATCAAGGAGTTCACCGGCGAATGCCTGGTGGGCCTGATCGAGGGCGGCTGCTGCAACGAGGAGAACGTCCGCGTCCTCCGGGACTTCCGCAAGCACTGCAAGATCCTCATCGCCGTCGGCGACTGCGCGACCATGGGCGGGATCCCCGCCATGCGGAACAACATCCCGCTCGCCGAGTGCCTCCAGGAGGCCTACATCGACGGGCCCAGCGTGCACAACCCCGGCGGGGTCATCCCCAACGACCCGGACCTGCCCCTGCTGCTGGACCGCGTCTACCCGGTCAACGAGGTGGTCAAGATCGACTATTTTCTGCCGGGATGCCCCCCCTCGGCCGAGACGATCTGGCAGACGCTGGTGGCGCTGCTGAGCGGTGAGCCTGTCGATCTGCCGTACGAGCTGATCAAGTACGACTGATCGGGATCGGAGAGATCATGAAGACGTCCGATAGTTCCAAGACCAAGAGCACCGGCGCCCTCCGCAAGGTCGTCATCGAGCCGGTCACCCGCGTGGAAGGGCACGGCAAGGTGACGATCCTGCTGGACGAGGAGAACCGCGTCCGCCAGGCCCGCATGCACATCGTGGAGTTCCGCGGATTCGAGCGGTTCGTGCAGGGCAGGCCCTACTGGGAAGTGCCCGTGCTGGTCCAGAGGCTCTGCGGCATCTGCCCGGTCAGCCACCACCTGGCCGCCGCCAAGGCGATGGACCGCATCGTCGGCGGCGAGAGGCTCACCCCCACGGCCGAGAAGATGCGCCGCCTGATGCACTACGGGCAGATCTTCCAGTCGCACGCGCTGCACTTCTTCCACCTGGTCAGCCCGGACCTGCTGTTCGGCTTCGACGCCGACCCGGCCATCCGCAACGTCATCGGCGTGGCCGCGAAGTACCCCGAGCTGGCCGTGCAGGGCGTGATGATGCGCAAGTACGGGCAGGAGATCATCAAGGCCACCGCCGGCAAGAAGATCCACGGCACCGGCGCCATCCCGGGCGGGATCAACAAGAACCTGTCGGCCGCCGAGCGCGACGCCTTCCTGGCCGACATCGACCGGATGACCGACTGGGCCCGGGGGGCGCTGAAGCTGGCGAAGGACTACACCGTCGAGCACCTCGAGACGCTCGCGCCGTTCGGGTCGTTCCCGTCCAACCACATGTCCATCGTCCGCCCCGACGGGTGCATGGACCTGTACGACGGCAACCTCCGCGCGATCGACGCCAACGGCAGGACCATCTTCGACCAGGTCGACAACCAGGACTACCTCGACGTGATCGCCGAGGAGGTCCGCCCCTGGTCGTACATGAAGTTCCCGTTCATCAAGCTGCTGGGGCCGGAGCTGGGCTGGTACCGCGTGGGCCCGCTGGCGCGGATCAACTGCTGCGACTCGATCGACACGCCCGAGGCCGAGGCCGCCCGGGCCGAGTTCGCCGCCGTCACCGACGGCAAGCCCAACAACATCACCATGGCCTACCACTGGGCGCGGATGATCGAGCTGCTCCACGCGGTCGAGAAGATCCGCCAGCTTCTCCACGACCCGGACCTGCAGGGCGAGGACCTGGTCGTCAGCGGGCAGCGGCGCGAGGAGGCGGTCGGCATCATCGAGGCCCCGCGCGGCACGCTGATCCACCACTACAAGGTCAACGCCGACGACCAGGTGGTCATGGCCAACCTGATCGTCTCGACCACCCACAACAACGAGCCCATGAACCGGGCCGTGCAGAAGGTGGCCGCCGACCACCTCTCCGGCAAGTGCGAGATCACCGAAGGCCTGCTCAACCACGTGGAAGTGGCCATCCGGGCGTACGACCCCTGCCTGTCCTGCGCCACCCACGCGATGGGGCAGATGCCGCTGGAGATCGAGCTGGTGGACGCCGCCGGCAACGTGGTGGACCGGAAGGTGAAGGGATGACCCAACAGGCCGGGACAGTCCTGATCATAGGATACGGCAACCCCGGACGGCTGGACGACGGGCTCGGGCCCGCGCTGGCGGAGGGGCTGGAGAAGCTCCGCATCCCCGGCGTGACGGTCGAGTCGAATTACCAGCTCACCGTCGAGGACGCCGCCGCCGTGGCCGGCCACAAGGTGGTCATCTTCGCCGACGCCGCCCTTGGCGGGACGGAGCCTTTTTACTTCCACCCGGTCCGGCCCGCGCGTGCGGGCAGCTTCAGCAGCCACAGCGTCGCCCCGGCCGCCATCCTGGCATTGGCGGAGGACCTGTTCGGCGCCGCCGCGGCCGGGTACGCCCTGGGGATTCGGGGGTACGAGTTCAACGAGTTTGGTGAGCGTCTGTCCGCCAAGGCGGCGGAGAACCTGGCCGCGGCGCTGCGGTTCCTGTCGGCGCTGCTGCGGGACGAGGCGTTCACCGCCGGCCCGGCGGACCCGGGGCGGTTCACCGTCGGCGGCCCCGATTGCCGCGAGGACATCCCATGCGAGATGGAAAGCACGTAATCCTCTGCGTGGACGACGACCAGGACCTCCTGGAGGCCCTGCGGATCGTCCTGGAGAGCAATGGCTACGCGATGGTCGCCGCCGCGACCGCGGAAGAGGGCCTGAAGGCCTACAAGCGGTCCGCACCGGACCTGCTGATCGTCGACCTGATGATGGAAGAGGTTGACGCCGGCACCGGCTTGGTCAAGGAGCTGAAGGCCCTGGGCAACACCGCCCCCATCTACATGCTCAGCTCCGTCGGCGACAGCCTGTGGGAGACCACCGACTACAGCGCCCTGGGCCTGTCCGGCCTCTTCCAGAAGCCCATCGACAACAAGGTGCTCCTGTCGACCCTCAAGGCGAAGCTGCGGAAGTGACGCCCCGGTCTGGCGTTGACCTGCGCGACGCGATGTTACGGGTTGTGCGCACCTTGACGTGTCTTGGATTCCTGTCTTATACTTAAGACGTGACTCCGATTGGCGAGAAACTGAAGGCGCAGGCGCTGGAATTGCCCGAGGAGGACCGGGCCGAGCTGGCCCATGTCCTCATCGAGTCCCTGGACGGCGGCGCGGATGAGGGCGTCGAAGAAGCTTGGGATGCAGAGCTTCGCCGGCGACTGGAGGAGATCGAGTCCGGAAAGGTCCAAGGCCGGCGGGCTGAGGACGTCCTGGGAGATTTCCGGAAATCGGGGGCATGACCACCGTTCTTCTCCACGCCGAGGCGGAACAGGAATTCACCCGGGCTCGCCAGCGCTACGCAGGCATTTCGGAGGCGCTCGGGGAGGGCTTCGCGAAGGAAGTTCGCAAGGTGGTCGCCAAGATCGCCGGGAACCCGGAGGCCTGGCCCCGGCACGCTCAGACACCCATGAGGAAATGCCCGGTTTCCCGCTTTCCCTACCTGATCTACTACCGGGTTCTCGATGACTGTATCTGGATTGTGGCAATCGCCCACGCACGTCGCAGGCCAGGGTACTGGAGCGGGAGGGTACACTGACTCCTGCATCGCCCCGCACGATCCCGGTCCACCTATTTCGCCCCCGGTCCTTGTGACCGGGGGTCA
>DASRZG010000147.1:0-3048 GCA_035686585.1 Phycisphaerae bacterium | reverse complement strand
TGGACCGCGGCGGGCACGAGAACCTCATCCTCAAGGACAACCCCGGCAGCCTCCAGGACCCCGAAGGAGTGGAGCGGTAGTAGCGGGGGGATTCAGGACTGCCGATCATTATCTCAGGCCCGGAGGGCTGCCTTCAGTAGCCCCGGGGAGCTGCCTTTCGTAGCCCCGGAGGGCTGCCGTTCGTAGGCCCGGAGGGCTGCCTTTCTTAGCCCCGGGCGGCAGCCCGGGGGGAAAGGTCGCCGAGATTCGTAAAGCTCCGGCAGGAGCGCCTTGGACGGGCAAGACGGCCCTATGGGCCTGGCAAGCTCCCGAGCCTTTCCCCCAGGGCTCGCCTCCGGCTTCGCCCTGGGCTACGCAAGCCGGCCCTCCGGGCCGGGACAATGAACGTGAATTGTGGATCCGTACACAAGCAGAGCATCGCGGCCGGCACGGGGGCGATGCGAAAGACGGATACGAGTGGAATCGGCCCCGCCCGGCGAACCCCCCCGGGCGCAAGGACCGGCGGGAACCTTGGCGGGGCATTAGGCGTCTCATATAATATGAGGTGCACCTCTATCCGTGGCAGGTCGGCAGGAGAACGCTGATGGATGCGAGACGTCCGAACACCGACGGCGAGGCGAGCCGTCTTGCTGCCTTTGCGGTGATGATCGCTTTCTTGATGGCGGCGTGCAGCGCAGCGGCCGAGGCGGAACAAGCACCGGCGACCCAGCCCGACCAGGCCGCCATCGCCGAGCTGGTGCGGCAGTTGGGCTCCGATTCCTGGCAGACACGAAACGGGGCGCAGGAGAGACTGATCGAGATCGGCGAGCCGGCGATGGAGGAAGTGATCAAGGCGCTGAACTCCAACGACCTGGAGGTTCGCGAGCGGGCCCAGACCATCGCCGCCGCGATCCGAAAGAACCTGCTGGAAGAGCAAAGCAAGGCGATCCTGAAAAACACGGTCTGGAAATCGCCGATGAAAGCGGGCGTGGCCAGCCCCGCCGCCGTCGCCAAAGGCATCGTCTGCGTCGTGACCTTTGACTGGAAGGTCCTGGGGCTGGACGCCAAGACCGGCAAGGTCAAATGGAGCTTCGACGGGTTCGCGGAAGATCAGAACAATCCCGGGCCCCGAATCATCATCGGCAGCGGGTCGGTTGCGGCCCCGTTGATCGTGGAGGGGATGGTTTACGTCTCCTCCCAGTACGGCCGCGTGCACGCGCTGGACCTGCAGACCGGCGAGCTGAAGTGGCGGACGGTGTCGAAAGACGGGTTCGGGGTGCCCGCCGTGGCGGGCGGGGTGCTCTACGTCGGGGGGGTCAACGGGGGCCTGTTCGCACTGGACGCCGCCAACGGCAAGGCCAAGTGGCGGTTCGATCTGAAGGCCGGGTGCTGCGCGCGGCCGGTCGTGATCGGAGACACCGTCTGCATCGCGGACCGCGAGGGCAACGTCCTCGCCCTCGACGCCGCCGGCGGGAAGAAGAAATGGCAGTGCGGGCCCCTGGACAAGTCGCCCGAGCTTGCGGACGGGGGAAAGGGAGTCCTGCTCGTCCGGACGGCGGATGCGCTGGTGGCGATGGAGGTCGCCAAGCAGGGCACGCAGAAATGGCGGTCGCCCCTGCCGGCCGCCACCGTCAACGCCGCCGCGATCAACTTCATGGTCGCCCCTCAGGTGGGGGCGATGCGGGGCGGCCTGGGGCTGGCCCCAGCGGCCAAGAAGGCGGCCGTCCCCCAGTTGGGCGAGGAGAGCTTCCTCGTCGCAGGCGACGAGGTATATGTCCTCGTCGGCGACCAGGTGTTCGCCCTGGACGCGGCGACCGGAAAGCAGCGCCGCAGGTATGAGCCGCAGCTCAAGCACAAGGACGCCGCCCAGGGCGGGAACATCGTAATCCAGGGCGGGGGCGCGATCGTCCTCGGAGGGCAGGGCCGGCTCATTGTGACTGGGAGGGGACGCGGAACCTTGCGCCCTCCCTGCGTTGCCGGCGAGATGCTGTATGCGGGCAGCGCCGAAGGGCTCCACGCGGTCGACCTCAAGACGGGGGCGGAGGTCTGGAAGATCGAGACGAAAGAGCCCGTCGTCTGCCGCCCCACCGTCGCCGGCGGGGTGGTCTATTTCGGAACCGCCAAGGCCTCACGCGGGATCGTCGTCGCCGGCGGGAACCCGCCCAAGATGAACCGCGGAAGCGACCAGACCGCCCTGCAAGCGGTAAGACTGAAGTAGCCCGGGGAGGGGGAGGCGGAGCCTGGGACCTTCCCTCGCGCTCCGCCCAGACCGAGCGCGAGGATCGGCGGCCAGAAGCGGGACCCGAGGGGTACTTGCCTGCCCGGCGCATTTCCGGTAGCGTGTCCGTCGCACGAACGTCAATCGAGGAGCAACCCATGCGCAAGGAATCGTTGGAGTTTTTGCAGCAGCTCTTGAGCACCCCCACACCCAGCGGATACGAGGCCGCCGGACAGAGGATCTGGTGCGACTACGCCAGGCAGTACGCCGACGAGGTCCGCACCGACGCCTACGGGAACGCCGTCGCGGTCCTGAACCCCACCGGCTCGCCCAAGGTCATGCTCGAAGGGCACGTGGACGAGATCGGCCTGATGGTCAAGCACATCGACGACAAGGGCTTCGTCTACATCCAGCGGATCGGCGGAGTGGACCCGGCGCTGGTCCGCGGCAAGCGCGTCGAAATCCATACCCGGAAGGGAATCGTCCGCGGGGTCATCGGGGCCACGGCGATCCATCTCCAGGAGCGCGACAAAGACCGCAAGGTCCCCAAGATGCACGAGGTGCACATCGACATCGGCGCGGCCGACGGCGACGCCGCCCGCAAACGCGTCGGCGTCGGAGACCCGATCACGTTCGCCGACGCGTTCGAGATGCTCACCGACCACGTTGCCGTCGCCCGCGCGTTCGACAACCGCGCCGGGACCTGGGCCGTCATCGAGGCGCTCCGCCTCGCCAAGGCCGCCGACCCCAAGTGCGCCATCTACGCGTGCAGCTCCATCCAGGAAGAGACCGGCCTGCACGGGGCCCAGATGCAGGTCGCCAACGTGAAACCCGACGTGGCGCTGGTGGTG
>DASRZG010000146.1:0-13505 GCA_035686585.1 Phycisphaerae bacterium | reverse complement strand
TCCCTGGTCGAGGTAGGTGGGCGTGAAGTGCATCTTGCCCACCGCGGCCGTGTCGTAGCCCGCCTCCCGGAGGATTTGCGGGAACGTCTCCAGCCCTTGCGGCGGGGTGGACTTGTTGGTCCAGCCGAGGTGCTGATGGACGTACAGGCCGTTGAGCAGGGAATACCGGCTGGGGGTGCAGATGGGGAAGCAGCAGAAGCTGTCCGTATAGGTGGCGCCGTCGGCGGCGAGGGCGTCAACGTGCGGCGTCCGCACGTCCGGATTGCCGGTGACGCCCAGGCAGTCCCATCGGTGCTGGTCGGTGTGGATCAGGAGAACGTTGGGGCGATGACTGGAAGGCATGGGTCACTCACTTCGAACGGGTCGACCGAAAAGGAGGTCCATAACCCCCCGCTTCCGCGGGGGGGCGATTGCACGTTCGCATCGGGGCGTTCTTTCAAATCCGCAATTCGCAATCCGCCATTGATTCACTGATGGATCTCCACGGCGTCCCTGTCATGGAGGACCTCGGTGCGGTGGATGCGTTGGCCGTCGCGCCGGCCCGGGCCCCAGATGCGGGCGTACTTCATCTTCTCCGGCAGGTCGCGGTGGATTTCGCGGGCGAGGTCCTCGAGGGTCGAGCCGGTCGGCAGGGTGTAGGGGCGGTCGGTGTCGATGGGCCGCCCGGGCTCCTTGGTGTACACCCGGATCACGTCCAGCAGCTCCCAGAGCCGCCGGCCGAGGCGTTCGAGCCCCTCGCCGGTGGCGCAACTGACGGGAAGTACCTCGAACCGTCCGGCGTACAGCTCGCGGAGGGTGTCGACGGTGGCGGGGTCGGCCTGGTCGATCTTGTTGGCGGCCAGCAGGACGCACAACTGGCGCGCGTCGTCCGGATCGCGCTGGCTCAGGGGAACGGTGCGGATGTGGAGGTCGCGGGATTCGAAGACCTCCAGCAGTCCTTCGAGCTGTTCGAGCGGGTCGGCGGCGGCGTCCAGGACGATCAGCACCAGTTGCCCGAAGCGGATGGTGCCGATCAGCCCCGGGGGGACCGCCTCCGGCGAAAGCGGCGGGGTGTCCACCAGTTGGATCTGGACGTCCTCGAATTCCCACATGCCCGGGGTCGGCAGGGCGGTGGTGTAGGGATACTCGGCCACCTTGACCGGGGCGTTGGTGACCGCGGCCACCAGCGAGCTCTTGCCGGCGTTGGGCATGCCGACGACCACCACCTGCCCCGCGCCCGACCGCGGCACATGGAACAGGTCCACGCCCTTGGCGGCGGTCTTCTTGGCGGCCGCCTTCCTGAGCTGGCTGATCCGGCGCTTCAGGTCCGCCTGCATGTGGTCCGTCCCCTTGTGCTTGGGGATGACCCGGAGCATCTCCTGAAGCCATTCGAGCTTCTCTTCGTCGGTCCGCGCCTCGCGGAACCGCCGCTCCGCCTTCTCGTATTCGGGAGTCAGATTCGCCGGCATGACGCACCATAATAGTGCGACAGGCCCGCTTCACAAGGCATGGACCGCGAATCGGAACCGGGAATCTGCCTGTCCTGCTGCGGCCCGGACGCCTCCGCGCCGCTGAACATCCGACGCGGCCGGACCCGGAGGCGACTCAGGCCGTAACGGCTTGCCCCCAAATCCTTTGACCGGGGACGCCCCCAGCGGGTAAAAAAAGGGTCTGCCGGGACCCCGGCGGCGGCGGCAGCCGCCCGGGGCGGCGCCTGCGGATGCTCATGGACTCAGCGCGAAACCACATCCTGCCCTCCGGCTTCGTCCAGACCTGCTGGCGGGGCATTCGCGTTGTCCTGCCCGCCGACTGGGAGCCCGCCCGGCTCTGCGGGCCCAAAGATCCCACCGAGTGCACCTTTGTAGATCGGCGGTTCCAGCGACTGCGGGTCCACTGGCAGAAGGTCCCGCGCAAGCCGGATCTGGCCGAGATGTACCGCCGCAAGGCCGCCGGCGACGGCGAAGGGCCCCGTCCGACCGCCTTGAAGGGCGTGGCCGGGTGGCGCGGGCTGGTGTATCGCGAGGGAACGGGCTACGTCGTGCACGCGGGCACCTTCCTGCCCGCCAACCATTGCCTGGTTCAGGTCGTGCTGACCTGGCCGGGGCGGAGGGACCCGAGGCTGGAGCGGGAGGTCCTGACGGGCATCGACGCCCAGCCCACGGAGGGCGGGGCGCTCTGGTCGGCGCTGGGCCTTTCGGCGCGGGTGGCGCCCGAGATGGAGATGGTGAGGGGATCGAGCAAGGTGGGGCGGGTCCGGTGGGATTTTCGCCGCGCCGGGCGCCGGTCGGAGGGGTTGATACTGGAGAGGCTGGCCATGCCGAATGAGTTCCTGACCAAGCCGATGGGCCAGTGGCTTGGGCAGGAGATTCCCGCGGGGTTCGCCACGCTGAGCGAGCGGGCGGTGGACTGCGGCGCTGCGGGCGGTTGCGAGCGAACCAGCCGGGGGGGAAGCCCGTTCCAGCGGGCCCTGCGGCGCGGGACGCGCCGGCTGGACCGGGCATGGCTATGCCGCGCGGAGGAGCGGATTTACCGGCTGTCGTACTGGCGGCCCGCGACGGGCCCGATCGACTGGCCGGAATGCCTGGAAGTGGGCTGCTGCGGCGGCGTCAAGCCGGCGCGGGGCCACGGCCGGCCCCCCGGCGAGGCGGGGGGCTGAAGCGGCGTATGTTCGGCTCGAAGAAGAAAGCGGACCGGCGGATGGCGGTGTCGCAGTTCCTCGGCGCCGTCCCGCACCAGAACACGGCCATGACGACAGAGACCACCCCCGGCGGCGCGATCGTCTCCGTGCCGGTCCGACGCCCGGGCTGGCTGATCCCCCCGATCAGTTGGCTGCTGCGATGGAGTCGGTATCGCAAGGTGGAGCTGGATCGGGCCGGGACCGAGACGCTCGATCTCGTCGACGGCAGAAGGACGGTGGAAGAGATCGTTGAAACCTTCGGACGGAACCATAAACTATCGTTCCGCGAGAGCCAGGTGGCGGTGACCCAGTTTCTGCGGCAACTGGTCCAACGGGGCATCATCGTGGTGGTCGGCATGTCCGATCCCGGCCCGTAGAGCCGCCAGGCGCGTTTGCCGGAAGGGTGTGCATGAAAAAGATCGAAGTCCGCGATCAGGTGAGCCTGCCGTTGCGGCGGTGCTTTCAGTTGACGGTCCAGGGCATTCGGTATCGCCTGTTTCGCTCGGCCATTACGGTGGTGATCGTCTCGCTGGCGGTGGCGTTTCTGATGATGATGCTCTCGACCAGCTACATCGACAGGGAGGTCGCCACCGACGCCCGCGCACGGACCGCCGACCGCCGCCTGCTGACGGAGTGGGCCGACAAGCTGACAGTCCCCATGACCCCGCAGGTACTCACCGAGAAGCTCGCCCGCCTGCTCGAAGGCGGGACGGCGTGGAAGGAGTTCGCCGGGTGGGGTGGGCTGACCGACAAGCAACTGGCCGAACTCAAGGCCGTCGCCGTCAAGCAGGGCCAGTACCTGCGATACCTGGACAGCCTCGACCCCGGCGAACGCAGCGCCATGGTGGGCCTCGCCCGCGGCGAGGACGCCATCCGGCTGCTTAACTCCCCCGAGCGGATCAAGGACTTGGCCGACAAGACCGCGATCTACGGGCGGTTTCCCGCCGCCGACCCCCATGCGTGGCTGAAGGACCTCGTCGGACGGTTCGAGGCCACCGACGAGCAACGACAGCGACTGCTGGCCGGGCACGCCAAGGCCGTCGCGTCCCTGGCGGCCGACCTGAAGAAGGGGGATACCGAGAAAACCTACCTGGACCTGTTCAGCCAGACCGGCCAGGCCGGGGACGATCCCGTCGCCCTCCTGGCGTCCCACGGATTCCTTCTGCGCCGCGAGGACCTGGCCTCTCTCCGCACCGAGGCGGGGCTGGCACTCGACGCCCGCACGATCCAGAGCCTCACCGGCGATCAGAACATGCGGTCCTACTTCGCCGACGAGGCCGGCGTCCAGATCCAGGAGGTCACGGCGGCGCACGTGTTCCACAACGTCTCCAGCGCCCGCCGTGCCCGCCGGATGCTGGAGGAGATCGAGAAGACCCGATCCAGCGCCCAGGCGAAGATCGACGCCCTCAAGGCCTCCCTCGCCGACATGCAGGTCCTGCTGGCCAAGAGCGACCAGGAGATCGCGATGATCGGCACCGATCGCAAGAGCAACCCCGGCGCCCATTCGCAGGACGCCGCCCGGCTGATGGGGCTGGTCGAGCAGGACTCCATCCGCCGGGCCATGGCGGACCGCCTCAAGGAGAAGGCCCCGCTGATCAAGCCCGCCCAGGCGATCGACGTGGCCGGCACGGTCGAGGGCGCGGCCTGGCTGAAGGATCAGATCCGCGTCGCCGCCCGGCAGCTCCCGGCCGAGATCGACGAGCGCGTGGACCGCAAGCTGCCGCCCACGACGCTTTCGGCCGAACGGATCGCCGAGGTCGCTTCCGCCCGGCTGGAGCAGGACAAGCTCTCCGGGGTGCTCAGCGGCCTGCTGGTCGAGGAGGAGGGCTGGCTGGGCTTCGGGCGGCGGACGGGATGGCTGATCCTGATCAGCTTCATGGTCTGCGTGGTGGGGGTCGCCAACGCCATGCTGATGAGCGTCACGGAGCGGTTCCGCGAGATCGCGACGATGAAGTGCCTGGGGGCGCTGGACTCGTTCATCATGATCATCTTCGTGATGGAGTCCTCGCTCCAGGGGGTGGCGGGGGGTGCCATCGGCATCGTGGTCGGGGCGGTGCTGGGCGCGTTGCGGTCGCTGTGGAGCTTCGGGGGATTGGCGCTGACGAACCTGCCCGGGCTGATCCTGCTGGGCAGTGCCGGGGCGTGCCTGGTGGCGGGGGTGATCCTGGCGGCGCTGGCGGCGATGTACCCCGCCTGGGTGGCGGCGCGCCTGGCGCCGATGGAAGCGATGCGGATTGAGTAACCCGAGGCGAAGATGACAGATACCCAAGACCCCAACACGCCCGGCGGCGACGGCGGCTTCCAGCCCGTCATCATCCGGACGATCAACCTCAAGAAGTCCTACCGGATGGGACAGGTCGTCACGCACGCCCTCCGCGGAATCACCGTGGAAATCATCCGCGGGGAGTTCCTGTGCGTGATGGGCCCCTCCGGCTCGGGCAAGAGCACGTTCTTCAACATGGTCGGCGGGCTGGACAGTCCCACCTCCGGGCGCGTCTTCATCGACGAGGTGGACGTCGCCCAGCTCAACGCCATCGAGCTGGCCTTTCTGCGGTGCCGGAAGATCGGCTACATCTTCCAGAGCTACAACCTGGTCCAGTACATGACCGCCCTGGAGAACGTGACCGTCCCCATGGCGTTCGCCGGGGTGACCGAGGACGAGGCCCGCGAACGCGGCATGGGCCTGCTCGACCTGGTGGGCCTGAAGGAACGGTGGTTCCACAAGCCCATCGAGATGTCCGGCGGGCAGCAGCAGCGGGTGGCCATCGCACGGTCCATGGCCAACAATCCCCAGATCCTGCTCTGCGACGAGCCCACCGGCAACCTGGACCTGAAGACCGGCGCCGAAATCCACAGGATCATCAAAAGCGTCAACGTCGATCGCGGCGTGACCGTTATCTGCGCCACACACGACCACAGGCTCCTGGACATGTGCGACCGGATGATGTGGATCCGGGACGGGGCAGTCCAGCGGCTCGCGCGGCGCGACGAGGTGACCGTCGAGACCGGCACCATCGGAGGTGAGGAGAATGAGTAGACCGCCAGCCGTCCGGTGGACCGCACTGGCCCTGATCGCCGCCGCGGCGCTCGCCTCGCCCGCGGGGTGCAAGAAGGCCGAGAAAGGCCCGCGCGGCAAGGTCTGGATCGCCAACGTCGTCCCCGTCTCCCAGGCGGACCGCGACCGCGCCGACAAGGCCGTCAAGGCCCTTTGGGCCGACCCCGCCGTCCAGGCCGCCGCCGCGTCGGCGAAGGCCGAGGAGGCCAAC
The DNA here is from genome assembly GCA_035686585.1 of Phycisphaerae bacterium. Lineage (GTDB taxonomy): Bacteria > Planctomycetota > Phycisphaerae > SM23-33 > SM23-33 > DASRZG01. Next base: position 7,583 of record DASRZG010000146.1, on the reverse strand, counting down.
TTCCGCCGCGACCTCACCGTCCTGACCCGCCACCCGCATCGCCTGTGCGGGTGGGGCCAGCGGCAGACCGTCCGGGCAGGCGAGGCCGAGTTGACGGTCGCCAAGGACCTCCCGGGCAGCCTGGCGGCGGGGCAGTACGTCGCCGACCGGCTCAAGGCCATGGGCGTCGAGGTCGTCATCAACCAGGACTTCTCGGTGATCGATAGCGTCGCCACCGAATGCTCCCTGACCGTCGATGGCAAGACGTACACGGCCGCCGACGGCGTGCACACCATGCGTCCCAACCACCTCCAGGGCCCCGCCACGCCGAAGGAGGGGCTGGTTGGAAGGACTGTCTACGCCGGCAAAGGAGAGCTGAAGGAATACACCGCCGACCCGCGCAACGCGATCGTCGTCCTGGAGTTTGCCGCCGGCGACCGGTGGACCGACGCCTTCGCCCTGGGAGCGCAGGCGGTGATCTTCCTCGGCGGCGAGGCACCCGTGGCGTATCCCTGGCACCACGTCAACCATCCCGCCAACCTGCCGCGGTTCCACGTGGCCGCCGAGCTGGCGGAGAAGCTCAAGCTGCGGAGCGAATCCCGTACCGTCACCCTCCGCTCGGCCTCGCGGTGGGCCTCGCTGATCGGCAGCAACGTCATCGGCATCATCCGCGGCACCGACCCGGTGTTCGACAAGAAGAAAAAGCCCGAGGAGCAGCAGAAGGAGGCCATGCTGCTATCCGCCCCGCTGGACAGCCTCTCGGAAGTGCCCGAGCTGTCCCGGGGGGCCCGCGGCGCCGCCAACTGCGCCGCCCTGCTGGCGCTGGCCGAGCAGTTCCAGGGGAGCCCCCCGCGCCGCGACATCCTGCTGTGCTTCCTCGACGGGGAGACCCTCAACCACGCTGGCGCCAGGGCGCTCTACGGGCACCTCTACCGCGACAAGGCCAAGCCTCGGAAGGAGCTCGAAGAACGCCTCGAGATGTTCCTCGGCGAAAAGAACGACAAGGGCGAGGAGGTCGAGCGCGGCGAGAAGGACCACATGCTGGACATCCGCAAGGTCCTGGACGCCGGCGACATCTTCTCCGACAAGATCAAGGGCAACTCCAACGAGTATCCCGGATACGAGGCCGCCCGCGACTGGATGCGCCGTGAGGCCAAGGAGCTGGGCGGGGAGTACGCCCGGGATGAGCTCCAGCAGCTCCGCCTGATCGTACGGCGCCACAGCCTCGCGGCCCGGGACGGGTGGGAGAAGGCCAGGGAGCTCCGTGCCGACCTCGACCGGATTGCCTCCGCATCGCCCCAGGCCGGCGGGGACGGGCCGGCGCCCGCCGCCGGCGATCCGGCGAAGGTCCGCCCCGACGAGGGCGCCCTCCGATCCGAGCTGCGCGGCGTCGCCGAACAGGCGTGCCGGCACTGGCTGGCGACGGTGGAGGCGAACGAGAAGGTCTTTCCCCTGAAGGTCGAGGACGCCGCGTGGAGCCACCTGGAACGGGCCCTGCACCGGCGCGAGTACCCCAGCGTCGCCCGGCTCAGCCAGCCGAAGGAGAAGGCGCGCCTCCAGGGCCTGCTCGAGCAGCTCAACCAGAAGATCGAGAAGTTCAAGGCCGAGGACATCGAAGGCCCCAAGGGGGCCAACACCGGCATCGCCTGGATGAACAGGAACGTCGAGGGGTTCTCCGCCACGGCCGTGGCGTTCAACGCCGACGACCACAAGGTGTCGGTCGAGAAGCTGATCGAGCGGGTCCCGTCCACCTATGACATCTGCCTGGAGCGGGTCAAAGCCCAGACGGCCGAGCGCCTGGAAGAGATCGAGCGCTGGATCGACTTCACCAAGACGGGCATGGTGCTGAGCAAGGCCATGGGCCCGGACCGCAACACGATCATCCTGCACGTGGCGATGAACCTGGGCGACGCCTCGGGCCGCTGGACGCTGATCCACGGGCAGGACTCCCAGGGCGTCCACGCCACCAAGGACGACATGGGCAAGTACGCCACCATGTTCCATGTGATCGCGGACATGGCCAAGTCGGGCGGCGAGGACACCGGCCTGGAGACCCGGGCGCTGGAGGACCCGTTCGCCAACCGGACCTTCGCTCCGGGCCGGGTCGCCCATCCCGGCGGGGTGGCCGGGACGTTCGGCATCCAGAACCTGGCGGTGATGACGCCCATGGACCGGTACCCGCGCGACGGGCAGCCCTGCGACGTCGTGGCGCGCGGCGGTGCGGCCGGGCTGGACGTGGAGCAGATGCTGGCCGCGATGAAGCGCTTCGCGCCCTTCTGCCGCCGGGTGTTCAGCGACGAGAAGATGAGCCTCAAGAAGCCCATCAACCCCGCCGTCCAGTTCACCGAGGTGGACTTCTACCTGGCGGGGGGCAAGGCCAAGTACCGCGGCCCGTCCGTGCTGATCATGACCAGCGGATCGGTCCTGGCGGACGTACCCGCGCGCGGCGCGATCGTCGCCGTGATGAAGAAGGGCGGCAAGCTTTGGGAAGGGCACCCCACCCCGAAATTCCCGCCCGGGTTCCGCCCGTTCTCCCTCGCCCGCGTGGAGGTGAACGGGCGGTTCGAGCTCCCCCCGTACTCGGCCGACTGGATGGGCGCGATGGTGGTCGTTTCCGCCCTGTACGACGATCGCGGGCTGATCAACAGGATCACCAACACCCAGACGATCAACCAGGCGCAGCCGCTGATCAACCACGCGGGGAACATGTTCCCCTGCCACTCCGCCACGATGGTCGGTCTGGGGTTCGACCGGCTGAGCTTCAACACCCAGGCGCTGAAGGCCTCTTCCACCGCGCCGCTGAACGAGGACCGGTCCCTGGTCGTCGAGGGCGGCAACATCCTGACCGTCTACGTCAAGGACGACACGGACAAGGTCAAGCTGTTCAACCCCGAGGGGATGATCGTGCTGGGCAACGCCCCGCCCGCCGATCCGGTGGTGGGCGAGGGCGTGCGCGTCGAGCCCTTCGTCCACTATCCCTCGGTGGACGTGACCGCCGCCAACGGGCTCAACCTCAACCAGGGCAGGCTCACCATCCTCCGCGACAACCGCATCCTCGAGAACTCCATCGAACGGCTCCACCTGGAGGCGCAGAACCTGCACGAGAAGGCGCAGAAGATGGACGGCGGGGACGTGGCCGGGAAACTGGGCACCGAGGCCGCGGCGGCGGCGTATAACCGCCGCGCCTACGGGCCCCTGCACGGCGTGCTGAACGACCTGGTCGTCGCCGTCGTGCTGCTGCTGCTGCTGTCGATCCCGTTCGCCTACTCCATCGAGCGCCTGCTGATCGGCTCGCCCCACATCTACCGCCAGATCGGGTGGTTCGTCGTGTTCTTCCTGATCACCTTCGGCGTGCTGTACATGGTCAACCCCGCCTTCCGGATCGCCGCCACGCCCATCGTGATCTTCCTGGCCTTCGGCATCATCCTGCTCAGCGTGGCGGTGATGGTCATCATGACCCGCAAGCTGGAGACCGAGGTCCGGCGGCTCCAGGGGCTGGGCACCACGGTGCACTCCTCGGACGTCTCCCGGCTTTCGACGATGATGGCGGCGGTGCACATGGGCATCTCGACGATGCGCCGCCGGCCGATCCGGACGCTGCTGACGGCGGCGACCGTGGTGCTGCTGACCTTCACCATCCTGACGTTCGCCTCGTTCGGATCGGGCTGGGGCAACCGCCAGACGTTCAGCGGGCCGCTGTCGGGTCCGCCCCGGGTGATGGTCCGGCATCCGCTGTGGACGCGGATCGACCGCGAGATCCCCGACACGCTGGAGGGCTTCCTCGCCGACCGGGCCGAGGTGGTGCCCCGGTACTGGGTCGCCCAGACCGCCAGCGAGGTCGAGGCCTACGCCACCGCCAACCAGATCAAGAAGATCCCCGTCTCCAACGCCGATGGCAAGCGGATCGTCAACATCTCCGTGATGGTCGGCATCGACCCGCGGGACGTGCAGCGCCTGCCGGAGCTCGCCAAGCTCCTCGGCGGCAAGGGCGATGCACTGGCCGGCAACGGCGTATTCCTGACCCACGCCGTCGCCGGGGAGAACGGCCTTGGCATCGAGGAGGAGAAGGAGGGGGAAACCATCTACGTCGACGGCGTCCGCTGCACCCTCGCCGGCAGGCTCAACACGCGGGAGGTCACCAACTACACCCAGTTGGAGGGCTCGTCCCTGCTGCCGGTGGACTACGAGGCCTCCAGCGGCAAGAGCACCGGCACCTACAAGGCGGCCGAGACCACCCGCCTGGAGGACCTGCCGGAGGTGCAGTCCGCCCAGTTCGTCACCTTCGGCGCCTCGCGCGTGGCGGTTTGCGGCGACGAGCTCGCCCGGCGCCTGGGCGGGCGCGTGTGCAGCCTGAACATCTTCCCGCGGGAGCGGGGCCGGGACGAAGCGGACAGGCCCGTCGACATCGAGCGGGTGGGCCAGGAGGTCGCCACCGTCACCAAGCTGCCCACCTACCTCGGCGCCCGGGGCGAGGTGAACCGCCTGTTCTTCACCTCCCTGACCGCCGCCAGCGGGTGGCGCGACCTGATCATCCCGGTCGTGCTCGGCGGGCTGATCATCTTCGCCACCATGCTCGGGTCCGTCTCCGACCGGGAGAAGGAGATCTACGCCTTCAGCGCCCTCGGCCTGGCGCCGCCGCACGTGGCGGGGCTGTTCTTCGCCGAGGCGTGCGTCTATGCCGTCGTCGGCGGCATGGGCGGGTACCTGCTGGGCCAGGTCGTCTCCCGCAGCCTCAGCTACATCGCGGCCGCGGGCTGGTTCGGGTCGTTCAGTCCGCCGACGATGAACTACTCCTCGACCAACGCCACCGTCACCGTCCTGGCGGTGATGTGCACGGTGCTGGTGTCCACCATCTACCCGGCGATCAAGGCCTCGCGGAGCGCCAACCCGGGCATCCAGCGGTCGTGGAAGATCGGCAAGCCCGACGGCGACGTGCATGACATCGTCTTTCCGTTCACGGTCAGCGCCTACGACATCACCGGCGTGGTGAGCTTCCTGCGGGAGCACTTCCAGAACTTCTCGGACACGGCCCTGGGAGTGTTCGCGACCGCCAGCGTGCACGTGTTCAAGCAGTCGGACGACAAGCTCGGCATGCAGGCGCAGGTGGCGTTGGCGCCGTTCGACCTGGGGGTGTCGGAGGCGTTCGCCCTGATGGCCCAGCCCAGCGAGATCGAGGGCATCGAGGAGATCCGCATCCTCCTGCGCCGCCTCTCCGGGACCCGGGGCGACTGGCAGCGGGCCAACCGCGTCTTCATCAACGAGCTGCGTAAACAGTTGCTCATCTGGAGGTCGCTCCAGCCGGAGATCATGGAGCGGTATCGGCAAATGACCCTGACGCAGTGGACCCAGCTTCCGGTGGAAGACGTGACGCCGGAAACCTTCGGAGAGACTCGGTGAGCACCCTCCGGTACGACAAGGAACTCGAGCAGTACCGCAACCTGATGCTCCCCCCGGACACCTTCGAGGAAGGGTTCCGGTGGAGCTCCCTGGTCGGCGCGCTGTTCATCGCCCTGCTGATGGTGCCCGGGGCGATGTACATGCAGTTGGTGGCGGGCTTCGGCGTGGGCCCGGCGGCCCAGTGGGTCACGGTGATCCTGTTCATCGAGGTGGCCCGGAGAGCCCACAAGCACCTGAGCCGGCCCGAGCTGTTCATCCTGTTCTACATGGCCGGGGCCGTGCTGGCGACGCCCTTCTCCGGGCTGTTCTGGCAGCAGTTTTACGTCCAGAGCAAGGCCGCCATCGGCGCCGGGGTGGCCGAGGAGATCCCCTTGTGGTGGGCGCCGCAGGACCCGGCCGTGCTGGACCAGCGGAGCTTCCTCCACCAGGCCTGGCTGATCCCGATGGCGCTGGTCGTGTTCAGCATGTTCGTCAGCCGGCTCAACAACACCATCCTCGGCTACGGGCTGTTCCGGATCGCCAGCGACATCGAGAAGCTGCCGTTCCCGATGGCGACCATCGGCGCCCAGGGCGTGATGGCGCTGGCGGAGCAGTCGGAGGAGGAGAAGGAGTCGGGGGAGGGATCGTGGCGATGGAGGGTCTTTTCCGTCGGGGGCATCCTGGGGCTGGCCTTCGGCGTGATCTACATGGGCCTGCCCACCATCAGCGGGGCGATCCTCAAGAAACCCATCATGATTCTGCCGATCCCCTGGTCGGACTTCACCAAGCAGACCCAGGACTACCTGCCCGCGGTGGCGATCGGCATCAACTGGAACCTCGCCCACCTGGTCACCGGGATGGTGCTGCCGTTCTTCGCCATGCTCGGCAGCTTCGTCGCCCTGATCATGGCGATGATCGCCAACCCCATCCTCTACCGCTACGGCATCCTCAGCAGTTGGGAATCCAACGACGAGACCGTCAAGACCCTGTACAAGAACAACATCGACTTCTACTTCAGCTTCACCATCGGCACCGGCATCGCCATCGCCACCGCGGGCATCTACCAGGTGATCCGGGCCGCGCAGCGGCGCCGCAAAGCCGCCCGGGCCGGCGAGCAGCTCGACACCATTCGCCAGGGCGTCCCCGACAAGAGCAAACGCGGCGACATTCCGACCCCCCTCGTCCTGGCCACGTACGTCATAACCACCTCCGCCTACATCCTCGTCAGCGGCTTCCTGATCGACTGGCACCCCGCGGTCATGGCCATCCTGGTGCTGTTCGGGTTTGCCTATACCCCGCTGCTGAGCTACGTGACCGCCAGGCTGGAGGGCATGGCCGGGCAGGTGGTGGCCATCCCCTTCGTGCGGGAGGCGGCGTTCATCCTCTCCGGCTACACGGGGGGCGTGGCGGTGTGGTTCCTGCCGATCCCGCTGGCCAACTACGGCCTGCGGACGGTGATGTACCGGCAGGCCGAGCTGACCGGGACGCGCTTCTGGTCGATCTGGAAGTCGGAGCTGGTGCTGGTGCCGATCGTGCTGATCTCGACGATCTTCTTCGCCAACTTCATCTGGTCGCTGGCGCCGATTCCCTCGGCCCGCTACCCGTACACGGAAAAGATCTGGGAGCTGGACGCGGCCATGCAGTCGATCGTGCACTCGTCCACCCTGGGCCGGCACAGCCCGTTCGAGGAGGCGTTCAAGCCCGAGGTGATCCTGGCGGGCGGGGTGGTGGGGGGGCTGCTGTTCACGGTCACGTGGATGCTGAAGATGCCGGTGCTGTTCGTCTTCGGCATCCTGCGGGGCCTGAGCAACACCCTGCCGCACGTGGTCGTGCCGCAGTTCATCGGCGCGCTGCTGAGCCGGTTCTACTTCGAGCGGAAGATGGGGCTGAAGTGGCGCCAATACGTGCCCGTCGTGGCGGCGGGCTTCAGTTGCGGCATGGGCCTGATCACCATGCTCTGCGTGGGCGTGACGTTCCTGGCCAAGGCGGTGATCCAACTGCCCTACTAGGCGGTGCGGCCACAGGCCGCAACAACGGCGAATGTCGAATAATGAATATCGAATGTCGAATGTCGAAGTAACGGCCGTTCACTTCGGTGTTCGACATTCGGTGTTCGATATTCGACATGGCCGCTTTGGAAGTTCGAGAGGACGTGTTCTCCAGCGTGCCGTTGTGGCGCGACTGTGATTGGATGGAGATGGCGGCGATGTCCGACAAGAACGTGCTGA
>DASRZG010000145.1:0-5386 GCA_035686585.1 Phycisphaerae bacterium | reverse complement strand
GGGGCGAAAGGGGGCGAAAGGCGAAAGGGAAGCGAAAGAGGGAAAGGGGTCAGGAACCTTTTCGGAAAGAGGGAAAGGGGTCAGGAACCTTTTCGGCACCTTCTCGGCCTCTGGCGCGGGCGCGGGCCGCAAGGAAGTCCGGCGGCCGATCGTTGGGCAGACACCCTTGGCCCGTTGGGCAGGCATGTGGCGGAGATGTTGACCATAACATGTAAAAGATGGATGGGTTTTACGCATGTTTACAAGCCTTGAGGGGAAACGGTAGGGGATTCGTCTATGTGCTTGTATAACAGTCACTTATGAGTGTTCCGGGGTGTTTACACAGTGCGGTTTTGTAAACACCCCCCCGGGGTGGGGGCGATGGGCCCGTCTTCCAGCTTCCCACTTCCGGGAAAAGAGGGACGGGGAAAAGAGGGACGGCCCCGCTTTTCGAGCGTTCAATACGGGAAGTCTGCCTGGCGAACGGCCCCGCCCTCGATCTCGTCGAGCGCCTTCATCTCCGCCGCCGTCAGTCGCATCCCCGCCGCCGCGGCCGTCTCCTCCAGCCGCTGGAGCGAGGAGATGCCCGGAATCGGCACGGTGTTCGGCGAGATGGTCAACAGCCAAGCCAACGCGCCCTGGACGGTGGAGCGGCCATTGGCGCGGAGGATCGGCTTGGCCTGATCGAGCAAATCGAGCCGGCGCCGGACGTTCTCCTCCCCCCAGCGTTTTCGCCGGCCGTCTTCAGGCCCGGGCCAATCAGGGCCGAAACGGTCGCTCAGGGAGCCGCCCGCCAAGGGGACCTTGGCGATCAATCCGACGCGGCGCTTCTCGATCTCGTCGAGCAGACGGTCGCGGGCCTCCTGGTGGAACAGATTGAAGATCATCTGGATGCCCTTGCCCCGCGTGTTGTTCAGGAACTTCATCGCCACATCCGTTCCATCCAACGACATGCCGTAGCAGCGAATCTTGCCCTGTTCGACCAGGCGGTCCATCGTGCCCCACAGTTGTTCGTCCTCCAGGCACGGCGGCCGCGGCGTGTGCACCTGGTAGATGTCGATGTAATCCGTTCGGAGCCGTCGAAGCGAGCCCTCGAGGGCCTCGACCATGTGGCCGACCGAATGGTCCTGGTGCGAACCCCGCCCGTCCGGCTCGATCACCGTCCCGAACTTGGTCGCGAAGACGACCTGGTCCCTCGGTATTCCGCGAAGCACCCGGCCGAGTATCTCCTCGCTGCGCCCGTAGCTGTCGGCTGTGTCGAACAGGTTGATCCCCAACTCGACCGCCCGCAGCAGCGCCTTGTCCATATCGCCCTTCGCCCCGCCCGCCAACTGGCCGCAGCCGACGCCGATCTCGCTGACGCGGATTCCCGTGTCGCCAAATTCCCGATACTGCATGTCAAGCCTCCCGGGGCCGAGCTGTTTCCGGTGTGCGGTTACTCACGGCACGGCTGAGCGAGACGAACCGTACCGGTTGCGGTCGCGAAGGGACAGCAACCCTGTAGAAGCTAGCCCCAAACAAGCGAACATTGAAGGCCATTTCGCGACTTTCGGGTGAAAAAGCTCGAAACGCCGGGCGGGGTTCGGGAGGTTCGGGGGACACAATCCTCTGAACGGGGGGGCGCTACACAGGACAGGACACGCCGTTCCCGGCTCCCTGCTCCGCGTGAAGCTTCGCAGGGCAAGCCCGGCTCCTCGTTCCCGGTTCCTGTCACAGGGACTTCCCACGCGGCGCAGCGCGTGGGTGTGGGGATTGATGCGCCCTCTACCGGCGCTTGCGTCGGAGCAGGGCCAGCAGGACGCCGCCGGCCAGGGTGGCGAGGGTGGCGGGCTCGGGGACCACGATTCCGCTGCTGGGGCTGGAGGCGGTCCCGCCGGCGCGGAGGGCGTGGAAGCCGATGGACCAGGCGGCTGTGTCTTCCCCGCCGCCGAAGGCGGCCAGGAAGTCGCCGATGTCCGACCCGTCGGCCAGCGAGGTCCCGAACGTGACGGTCAACGATTCGCCCACCGACAGTCCCTTGACCGGCTTGGGCGTCGCGGTCCGCAGCTCGATCAGCGGGACGCCGTCAGTCGTCTCGCTCTGGTAGCCCGGCAGGCCGTTGGAGGACGCCAGCTTGAAGGCCACGTCCTTGGTCGCCTCCGGCAGGACGGGGTCGGTCAGGATGGCCATGCCCGTGTCGTCGTCCCAGGTGTCCAGGACGATCTCGTTGATCACCGACTTGGCCGCCTGGCCGGCGGAGGTGTTGGTGAAGGTCATCATCGCCACCCCGTCGGCGACGGTAAGCTCCACGCTCATCTGGAGTTCCACCAGCCCGCCAAGCGGGTCGCCGCCGGGAATGTCCCCGACGGTCGGCACGATGATGGCGCCTTGGGCAGAAGGGGCGATCAGGCAGGTGGCAACGATCAGCAGAGCGGTCCGATACGAGCAGAGCATCACAACTCCTCCTTCGGCGACGGCGTCGCCGGAGCAATACCACTCTCCGCCTCACGAGCTAACGCAGCAATTCGAGCGGGGATAGTATAACCAGCCCCGCCCGGACGGGCAAGACAAAAGTATCACGATGTGTCGGATTCCGTGCCTGCTGCCGCGGCCTTGGCCGTCGGCGGATCGGCGCGCTGGGCCTACTGTTGATCTTCCCAGTTCGTGCGGGTCTCCTGCGCCGGCGGGATCGAGTGTACGCGGAAGCGGGCCACGTCGGCCATCACGTCCGAGCCGATCAGGCGGAAGCCGAACTTGCCGGTGTCGGGGATGGGGTAGCGGGTCGTGTCGCGGTCGATGAAGCCGTGGGCGAAGAGGCCGTCGACGTAGAGCTGGCAGGCGCCGGCGTCCTTGGTCAGGCGGATGTGGTAGGGGCGGTTGAGCTCGCCGACCGGGTCCAGCCCGTGGCCGATCAGCAGGCAGCCCGGGTTCCGCCGCCAGTTGCTCGTGCCGGTGTGCTCGCCGGTGTCGTTGAACCGGCTGACGGAGACGTGATAGCTCTGCAGGCCCCACTTGAGGGCGTAGTAGTTGGCCATGATGCCCGTCCGCGGCTGGAGCCTGTCGGCGTCGGCGATCATGTCCTCGCCGTTCAGGCCCCGGATGGCGATGTAGTTGATCACCAGCCCGCCCTGGGAGCGGATGGTCAGGTCGTACTCGACGGCGACCTGGTCGGGCAGGTCCGGCCTGAAGAAGGCCATGCACCCCGGCCCGCCCTGCTTGCTGGCGAGACAGTGCAGCCTCATGCCACCGTCAGGAGCGGGCACAATCTCCCCGATCCCCTCGTGATGCCAGGCGTCGAAGCCGGCGAAGTCGTCGGTGTGCAGCAGGTCCTGGTCGGCGTAGTCGATGGGCATGGGTAGGTCTTCCTGTGACCCGCTCAGGAAACCGGTCCGGCGCGGGCGGCCTTCAGGAGGGAGCGGAGGGCGCCGGCGGCGCACAGGACGACCAGCGGGCCGGTGGCCAGGAGGTAGCCCGGGGCGAAGCCCATCGACATGCCCGCCAAGGCCGCCCCGGCCAGGCCCGCCGCGGGCCCGGCGGCGAAGGCCAGGCCGATCAGGCTCTCGTGCACGCCCCCGGCGTCCACGGAGGCGTTCCGGACCACCATCGCGTACCAAAGGGCGGCGTAGTAGGCCACGCCCGCCGTCAGGCCGATCAGCACCGCCCCGCACAGCAGCGCCGTCAGGGCGGCGGGGAGGCACGCGGGGCCCTCCAGCCCGGTCGCCGCCTGGATCAGCCCCGGCCCGAGCAGCGTCATGAAGAATCCCACCGGCAGCAGGATCAGCGACGCCAGCAGCAGCCCCGACCGCCCGAGCCAGCCGGTGAAGCGGCGCATGGCCGCGAACACGGCCAGGCGGACCCACCCGGGGGTCGACCACAGCGGCGCCGCCCACAGTGTGCCGATGCCCAGGCTCTCGAAGATTCCCGGCACCAGCGGGTCGAGCACCTTCAGCATGGCGTAGCTGGCGATCATCGTCCACCGCCCCGACGCCAGCAGCCCGGCGTACCGGCGGAGGTGGCCCGCCCCCGGGCGCGTTGGGTGGTCGTGCGGCAGGTGGAGCGGGCGGGTCCTCAGCGGGCGGGTGAGGAACAGGTTTGCCAGCGTCAGGACGCAACTGACCAGGAAGATGCCCTTGCCCGTGAAGGCCACCAGAGGCCCAGTCAGGACCATGGTGGCGGGAACGGCCGTCGCCCAGGTCATGTTGAACCGCCCGATCGCACGGGAGGTCTGAACGGGCGTCAGGCCGGCGCTGACGTAGCTCTCGATGATGGGCCATTTCATCCCGTTCAGCACCGCCGCCGCCGCCACGCCCGCAAACACCAGCCACCACGTGGGCCAGAGGAACAGGGCAAGGTATGTCAGACCCTGCGCGACGATGGTCGCGCCGAGGGCGTGCTTCTCCGGCAGCCGGCGGCAGAAGGGCCCGCTGAGCAGCGCCCCGGCCACGTACGCCAGCCCGAACGTCAGCGCCAGCGCCAGGTTCCGGAGGTCCGAGAAGTCCATCCTTTCGTGGGTGTAGAAGTACACTCCCCGGGCGACGAGCATCCCGGCGACCTCTTCCAGGAAGGTGATGACAAGCAGGAGAACGGATCGGTTCACTGCATCCTCATCTTGGCCGGCACCGGCCGGTGCGAGGCAGTGTACCGGGTGGGGCGGGGTCACGCAACCGGGACGAAGGCGGTACCCGGGCGCCTCCCTGTGCGCGGGGGGGAGTGATTTGGGACGCCTCTCCCACGCGGCGCAGCGCGTGGGCTTGGGGGGAGAGTCAACGGACGCTGTTCCGGAGGTGGTCAACTTTGTAGGATTCCGGAGAACGCGGCGGCGGTTCGTGCGTCACATCTTGTGTACTGGTGCGAATTTCGGCCTCAAACGGAGACCTGACATGACTCGTAGATCGATGGCGATTCCGATGGTGCTGGCGGCCCTGGTCGGCGCGGTTCTGCTGGCGGCCGCGGCCGCCCAGAACGTCGACCCCGACGCGACGCTGGCCAAGGCGGATAAGCTCTTCGAGGACAAGAACTACAAGGAGGCGGCCGAGGCCTACGCCGCCGTCGTCTCGGCCGAGCCCAAGCACGCCAAGTGGCATCACGCCAGCAATCGGATCATCATCTGCCGCCTGCGCCTGAGCCTGTTCGACCCCGCCCTGGAGGCGGCCGAGGAGTACATCCAGCGCTGCAAGGGCACCCCGTACGAGGCCCGGGCCGAGCGGCTGGCGGGGAACCTGTACATGCTCGTGCCGCACTGGGGCACCCGGGCCGGCGGGGTGTTCCACCGCGCGCAGTGGATGCAGGGCATCCGCCTGCGCTGCGAACGGTACGACAAGGACAAGTCCGTCGCCCACCTCCAGCGCGCCCGCGACCTGTATGCCCAGTACGACGGCGACGCCAACGGCCTGGCCGCCCTGCCGGCCGACGAGCGAGACAACTGGCA
>DASRZG010000144.1:0-2976 GCA_035686585.1 Phycisphaerae bacterium | reverse complement strand
GATGTTGATCCCAGACAATTGGAAAGGAATGCAACGGATGTCACATAGTCGACAGGTTCTGTGGACGCTGGTCGCTCTGGTCGGCCTGACGGCGGGGTACGCGGCGGGGCAGACCACCCGCCCGGCGTCCGAGGACGACTCGTTCGAAACCACGGGGGGCGATCGCGGCCCGGGCGCGACGGACAAGGGCGACGCCGCCGGCGGTGAGGGTGCCGCCAAGGACGGCGAAAAGGAAACGACCACGCAGCCGGCGGAGCGCCGCGGGGACGGCGGGTGGTTCGGCGGCGGAAACTACATCCTGTTCGTTATGCTCGGCGGTCTCGTGCTGCTGTTCGTCATGACCAGCCGGTCCAAGAAGAAGCAGCAACACAAGCGCAACGAGATGCTCGCCACGCTGAAGAAGGGCGACAAGGTCACGTCCATCGGGGGCATCGTCGGGACGGTGATCGAGACGCGGGAAGACGAGATCACCGTGAAGGTGGACGAGCAGAACAACGTCCGGATGCGCTTCGCCCGCTGGGCGATCCGGGGGGTCGGAGACGCCGCGAAAAAAGAGGGCCCGGACGAGAAGAAGTAGCCCATCGACGAAGAGGCGGCCATCACGCAGACGGCATCGGACGCCGCGTGCCCTCGATGCCACCTGAGTTCGCCGGCCGAATCGGTCTACTGCCGGCATTGCGGCGCCCGCATCGGCGAACCGAAGAAGGTCGCCTGGTGGCACCTGCACCGGCGCCTGTATGACTGGGTGCTGCACTTCGCCCACCACCGTCACTCGACGACGGCGCTGTTCTGCCTGAGCTTCGCCGAGTCGAGCTTCTTCCCCGTCCCTCCGGACGTGCTCCTGGGCCCGCTGTGCCTCGGGGCGCGGCGGAAGTCCATGTGGTTCGCCGCGGTCACGACGGCCGCCAGCTTCTCCGGGGCGTTCCTCGGGTACCTGATCGGATACGCCGCCATCGACCTGGCGCTCATGATCCCCGGCGTGACCTGGGAGGGGGTCCACTGGCTCCGGACCGAATTCGACGTCCGCGGACAGTGGTACGTCTTCATCGCCGCGCTGACCCCGATCCCGTTCAAGCTGTTGACGATCACGGCCGGATTTGCCAGGATGAACCTGCTGGTCTTCGCCCTGGCATGTCTCGTGGGGCGGTCGATGCGGTTCTTCGCGGTGGCGGGCGCATTCTGGCTGATCGGGCCCAAGGCCCTGCCGTTCATCGACAGGTATTTCAACTGGCTGGTGCTGCTTTTCGTCGTGCTGCTGGTCGGCGGGTTCGTCGTGGTCAAGTACGTCTTCTGAGTTCGTCCAGACACACGCGGCACGAGATCCGGAGACAGACAATGAGCATCTCCGCCGAAGACCGTGCGACGTTGGTTTCGCTGGCGCGCCGCGCCGTCGAGGCACAGGTCCGCGGGCAGGCGCCGCCGAAAGTCGAGGGCCCCGGCGAGCTGCTTCGCCGGAAGCGAGGCTGCTTCGTGACGCTGACCAACGGCGGCCGCCTGCGGGGCTGCATCGGGACCTTCACGCCGGGCCGCCTGCTGGGCGAGATGGTGGTGGAGATGGGCGCGGCAGCCGCACAAGACCCGCGATTTGTCTTCGATCGAATCACCCCGACCGAACTCGGCGAACTGAGCGTCGAGGTCTCCGTCCTCTCGCCGCTGGAAGAGACCGCCGAACCGGAGAAGCTCGAGATCGGCACCCACGGGATCTACATCGTCGGGCGCTCGTCGGGCTGCTTCCTGCCGGAGGTTGCCGTCGAGATGGCCTGGACCGCCGAGGAGTTCCTCGACCACTGCTGCGCCTCCAAGGCCGGCCTGCCCACCCGGGCGTGGAAAGAGCCCGGCACCAAGGTGTACCTGTTCACGACGGAAAAGTTCGACCACTGAACCCCCGCCATGCCCGGCCCGCCGCGACGGGGCGGGCGCGAACTCATTCCTCAAACTGACCGGTTTCCCAGACCCGAAGGGTCGCCCAGAGGGTAGCCGGTGGCGTAAGCCACCGGTAGGTATCGCGTTACGACACTAGCCCCGAAGGGGCGGCAGAATCGCAAGTCCTCAGGCCGCAGTGCCGGGCTCTTTCTTTCGCCCCCTTGGGGCTTGAATTCTAACGTACATATTTCGGGGGGCTTACGCCCCCCGGCCAAGCTCTCTCGGCCCCTTTGGGGCCTGAGAATCGGTCAGCTTGAGTCATTCGACGGCGCAGTCGATGTACAGCAGCTCCAGGTCCGCCCCTTCCGCCAGGGCGACTTCGACCTGGTTCAGACCGTCTCGCAGGGCGCTGCCCGGGATCGTCCATGCGCGGCGGTGAGGCAGCGGGCTGATCATCCCGTCGAACGGGTTGCCGTGGAAGCGGCTGATGTCCTCGGTCGGTGTCGCCGCGGCGCCGTTGACGCACGCGGTCAGTCGGTGGCCGGGCGTAATCGGCTGTTTGGCGTGGACGCGGAGGCGCACCGTCGCGCCCGGTGAGCCAGCCGGCGGGGCCATGTCCATCTGGAAGGTCTCCGTCGTCCCGCTCGCCAGCGGCCGGGGGAGCTGCCGGTGGTAGCTGGTGGAAGTGATCATGTACTGCTGCGGCCCGCGGGCGAGCCAAGCCGGGTCGCGGAGCTTGTCCAGCACGTGGAAGGGCGGCTCCATGACGGGGATATCCGCGCCGTAGCCCGTGCGGTAGTAGACGAAGTTGAACAGGCTGATCCCGTCGGCGCCGCGCTCATAGGCGAGGTGGGCGGTCGTGTAGAACTGGTGGTCGCTGGTCCGCACGTCGCCGACCGTCCCGTAGTCCGGCGAGCGGAGGAAGTGCGGGTACCAGCCCGTCGAGTGCGTCATCTCCAGGTAGATCGCGGCGTCGGGGACGAGTTGCCGGGCCTCGGCAAGATCGGTCCGCTGGGCGGTGTGGTACCAGCTCGAGAGGTTGAACATGTCCACCCCCGCCTCGTAGAGCCGCCGGACGTCCAGCCCGATGGCCCCGTGCGCGGCGAGCTGCAT
>DASRZG010000143.1:0-2544 GCA_035686585.1 Phycisphaerae bacterium | reverse complement strand
CGGCGGGGATGTTGTGACGCGCGTCGTAGGCGATTGCGCGGTCCAGGGGCATGGCCTTGGCGTTTGCCTGCGGAATGTCGGACTCCTTGGGGACCTTGGGCAGCGGGTTGCCGAGGGCGGAATCGGCTTCGGCGTCCTTGTCGAAGGACGCCACGAAGGTCTTGTCGGCTCCCAGCGCCGGGTCCTGCACCAGGCGCACCGATCGCCACATCCGCTTGGGAACTTCGACCGAGAGCGTGCCCCCCGCGAGGGCGCACGGCTCGCCGGTCTCCGCGTCGAGGACCCGCAGCGACTTGCCCGCCAAGCCCAGGGCGTTGAGGTCCACCCGCACCTTGGCGGTCCGGGCCTGCTGGGCGGTGTTGACGATCCACAGCACCGCCCGGCCCGGGCGGGCGTGCGCCGAGACCAGCACGTCCTTCGTGCCCGACTCCACGCCCAGCCCCTTCTTCCAGTAGGGCAGGAAGCGGATCTCGTCCCGCCACATCTGCATCTCGCCGCTGAGCACCGCCCAGAAGGGGACCTGCTCGGGCAGCACGTCGTGGACGAGCACCCACCCGACGAACTGGTCCTTGAGGATGTGGCTGAAGGCCGGGTTCCAGTGGCGGGAGGTCTGGCACATCACGATGGGGGCGGCGCCGAGGTTGCGGCCCATCCCGATGCTGCGGAGGCGCCCGGCGGGCAGGGCGTCGATGTAGTCGTTGTGCAGCCCGGCCGGCTCGATGTTTTCGCCTTCCATCGCCACGTCGGGCATCCAGGCATATACGGGCTGCCCGCTGGTGGTGTGCAGCCAGAGGAACGGGATCTCGCGCCCGTTGGCGTGGAACATGTAGCGGAGCCGCTTGTTCATGTCGCGCAGGCCGATGTAGCTGTAGCCGGGCTGCACCCGCTCATCGGGCAGCAGGTAGGCGTTGCCTGCCAGGTAATTCCATTCCTCGCTGAGGTAGGTCTCGTCGAAGTACAGACCGTTCACTCCCGACCGCTTGACCCACTGGTCCCAATGCCAGACCTGGAAGTCGTTGGAGCCGTCAGGCGAGCGGCAGACGTTGCCGTTGGACGTGTCGCCGGGGACGGAGCCCCAGTCCGCGGCGACCTCGTTGAACCACCGCCCCTTGTAGTCGCAGTAGCGGGCGATGGCGTGGGCGATGTTGCCGACGCACCCCACTACGCCTGATTTTTCCCCGCCGGCGAGCATCTGCTTGGACTTCTCGTAGTCGCGGGGAAAGGGGCTGGAGTAATACGCCCAGAGGATGGCCCCGTCGCCGTCGGCCCAGAAGACCGCCCGCGCTTTCGGGTAGGGGCGGAAATTGGCGATGTGGTAGGCCCGCCACCCCTTGGGCTGCGGCTTCTGCGGGGTCACCGCCCACCCGTAGGTCATGGTCGTCGGGGTGTCGATGGCCGACGGTCGGGTCACGAAGTTCACGCGGAAGGTGACGACGCCGCCTTCCCTCTTCATCTCACACGTCGCCGCGTCGGGATCGAGGATCCAGCCTTTGTCGCTGTCGGCAAACCAGCAGAACCCGCGCTCGCTGTCGGTCAGGAACACGTAGGGAACGAAGTTCCCGATCATGCTGCCCAGGGCGGTCTCGCGGGAGTCCCACCGGTCGGGCGTCCAGCCGTGATAGGCGCTCCACCCGCCGCTGGTGGTCACGAAACACGGGGCCTCCTCGGCGGGCATGGTCACCACGAGCGACAGCTTGTCCAGCTTGCCCCGTCCGGAGAGCTTCATCGTGTTCAGGACGAACCCGTCGAACTCCACGCGGGTCTTCACGTCGAGGGTGAGCCCCGCGATCTTCGCCGACCCGGCGAGGTCGAATCCCGCCTCGGTCTGCCGCGTGAGCCGGGGCCTGCCCGCATCGACGGCGACCTCCCGCCCGTCCACGACGGCGACCATCCGCATCGGCCCGGAAAGCTGGGCAGACCCGTCGTTGACGATCTTCTCGGCCAGGCCCAGCCCGTTGAGCCGGTAGGTCTTGTTCCACATCGAGATCTGCCCGTTCGACCACTTCATGGGCGTCCACGGGGGGATGACCTTATCGGAGATCCCGACCTGGTTGGGCAGCCACTCGAACTGGTAGCCCCGGAGCTTGGCCTGCGTGGTGGTGGCGGCGACCTTCTTGCCGCCGGCGTCGGTGAGGACGACTTCCAGGTCGTACACGGCCGGGGCCTTGCCCGGAGAGACGGGCTTGAGGGGCTTCTCGGGCTTGCCGGCCGCCTTGAGCTTTTGGTTCTCGGCTGCGATCTTTTTGTTCGCCAGTTCGGCCCCGACGGAGGCGGCCCAGTCCTTCTCCGTCTCGACGGGGACCTCCAGGGCGGACAGGTCCATCGGGAACTCCGAGTAGTCGTTGTAGAAGGGGGCGATCTTCCGGGTCGCGACGACGCGCCCGGTCTTGGGGTCCTTCAGGCGGGCCACGCCGGCGGCGACCTGGGCCCGCTGTTCCATGTACAGCCGGTCGGCCTTGACGACCAGCTTCTTGTTCAGCGGGGCGTAGAACGACTCCAGGCCGAAGGGCGTCGTGTACGGCGTGGTCTTGATCTCCGCCGGGG
>DASRZG010000142.1:0-10059 GCA_035686585.1 Phycisphaerae bacterium | reverse complement strand
TCCGGTGAACCGCATCTGGTAGTCGGCGGGGGTGGCGGGGAGGATTGGGCCATGCGAGAAGGAGAGCTGGCATGGCCAACCACGGGAAGTGGGTTCGGCGGCGGGAAGGGCGGGGGATTCTTCGGCGGCAGGCGGGCAGCGGGCTGTCCATCCGGCAATTCTGCCGTGAGCATCAACTGGCCGAGTCGGCCTTCTGCTTCCGGCGGCGGGAGCTGGCCCGGCGGGAGCGGGAGCAGCGGCCATCGGCGCCGGCGGCGGTGGTAGGCGAGTTCTTGAGCCGGGCCGATGGGTGGGCCCTCGTACCTGTCAAGCGGCACTCGTCTAGCGGCGACCTGGGGAGCGCGGCCGTTCCCGCACACTGTGCCTTGGTATGCACCCGCAGGTTCCCCGCGGTGCCTCCTGTCGCGATCCGGATGGGGTGCCGCAGACGCATGCGAAGGCCCCGCCTCCGGCGGCGGACGCGCTCCCCGCCGGGTCGCGGCTAAACAGGTACGGCCGCACTCGCTCGCCACAGGTCCACCGGCCCGGAGGTGGTTGCTGATGGGGCTCCCACCGACCGCGGGGCAAGGCCCGGTTGGCCGGGCCCCCCAAGCCCCGCGCCGAGGGCTGCGACCCGGGGAGCGCGGCGATAACCTGTAAAAGTGTGACAGGCTTTGCGGATGTTTACAAGCCTCTGAAGGAAACAACGGTAAACACACGTATCATGTTGTAATGAAAATGGTTACGAGCTTTTGGGGGTGTTTACATATCGCGGTTTTGTAAACACCCCCCGCGGGGGAAGGGGGATCGAGGCGGGTTCGATCGGGGTGGATGTACCACACGAGCGGGAGGCGCGGTTGGTTAGGGGACATAGCCCCCGGTCACAAGGACCGGGGGCGAAATAGGGACAACAACCGGGTGCAACTGTCAGACCCGGGGGAATCGAGGGAGCGGTCACTCCAGCATTTCGAAGACCGGCGGACGGATGAGGCCGTGGTCGGTGAGGAGGTATTCGTCGGTCCACTCGGGGTGGTGGGGGTCGAACTCGCCGGGGCCGGTCCAAGGCTTCCAGGGGACGTGAAGGGGGCCGAGGATGTTCTTCCGGCCGCCGATGACCTCGACGTGGACGATGTTGCAGGGGTCGCGGCCGCAGGTGAGGAGGGCGTCGGTGATGTCGGCGGCCATGGGGGGCCAGGGCAGGACGAAGACGCGGTCGCCGACGTGGACGGCGGCACAGGTGCAGCGTACGGCGGGCAAGGTCAGGCGGATGCGTTTGCCGGCGGAGAGGGCGGGCCAGACGCCGTCGGGGACGGTGACGGCGTACTTGACCGCTCCGGTGTAGAAGTCCAGCCCCTGGCCGATCCAGTTGCCGGCGGCGAGCCGGTCCGGCGGGGTGGTGAGGGTGTAGGCGTCGAAGGTTCGCCTGGGCCCGGTCTGGCGAACGCCAAACCTGCCGACGAGGTGCAGGTCCTCCAACTCCATGTCGGAGCGGTAGTCGAAGGTGAGCAGGAGTTCGTTGTCGCCGGTTCGCACAGCCGGGGTGAGGTCGATCAGCTCGAGGTCCTCGTCGACCCACCAGCCGGTCGGCTGGGCGGGGATGGGCCGGCCGTTGAGGGTGATCTCGAAGTTCGCGGGCCGTTCGATGGCCACCCGGAGGCGTGCGGGCAGGTCGGAGACGTGGAAGGCGAACTCCATCTGGCAGCGGCCGCGGGGGGTGGCGTCGGCCCTGCCGGTCTGGGCGAGGTGCCAGGGCTGGCAGCCCCCGGCCTTTCGGTTGGGCAGCCCGAAGCGCGTGCGGATGTGCTCCTCGGCCAGCAGGACGGGCATGGGGCGGGAGAACTCGTCGGTCCCGACGCGGAACCGGCAGGTGTCCAGCGGAAAGGTATTGGGTTCGAGCAGCTCGATGGGCCAGGGGGGCGTTGCCTCGATGGCGGAGGTGACGGCGAGCGGGCGTTGGGGCGCCCTGGCGTCCCCGGCGCGGAGGCCGAGGCTGACCAGGGCCGAACCGGTCGGCGGGAGCTCCAGTTCAAAGGCGACGCGGTCGCCGCTGACCTCGGCCTCCAGTCGCCGGCGTTGGCCGGTGGCGGGGTCCATCAGGACGACGGGCCTGTGCCCGTGGACGGAGAGGCGGAGGTGGTGGCCGGCGGCGCGGTCGGTGGACTGGACGAACAGGACCTGCCCGCTCTTGACCTGGCGGAGCATGGACCAGACGCCGGGCACTTCCCTTCCTTCGGCGGTGAGGGAGACGCGGCGGTCGAGGAGGGATTCGAGCCGGGCGACGACGGCCTCGGGGCGCGCGTCGCAGCGGGGGGAGGACTCGACCAGCCCGGCCAGTTCCCCGGACGGCTCGCCGTCGATGCGGTCGGGGGTGCGCCCGGCGAACAGGACCTGCCCGCCGGCGGCGGCGAAGCGTTTCAGCAGGGCGGCGGTGGTCGCACGCAGCGTGATGGTTGGCGGGACGATGACCGTGCGGTAGGTCATCCTGCCGACCTTGAGCCTGTCGGCGGCCACCTTGGCGGCGTCGGCCAGGATCGACTCGTCGCCGAGGTCGTAGTCGTAATGCCCGTCCAGCAGGCCCAGCAGAAGGGCGTCGTAGGGCTTGTGGATCTCGTCGGTGGCGTCGCCCCGGCCGGGCATGTACAGGCCGAAGGCGCTCTCGATGGGGTGGATCACGAGCACGTCGCGGACGGGCGTCCCGGCCGTCAGCACGACGCCGAGCCGGGCGAAGTAGTCTTCGACGAGGGGGTAGTACTTCCACCAGGGGCTGTGGGGGAAGATGCTGGCGGGGTAGTCGCGTTTGGCCCCGCCGGCGAGGGAGTACAGCGACAGGTGGGGGCAGCGGAAGTTGACGCCGAGGACGTACTGCCACCCGCCGTTGAACTTGTGCCCTTCGAGCTGCCAGTCCCACCCGGTGCACCCGTACAGTTCGGACAGGACGCGGTCGCGCCCGAGCTGGGCCGCCACGGACGTGCACTGCTTGACGGTGAGGATCTCGCGGCGCTGGTCGGTGAGGATGTCGATCCCCGGCCATTGCATGTGGGCGTAGTGGGGCATGGCCGAGCCGACTTGGGCGATCTGGCTGGCGAGGGTCTCCTCGGCGAGGTAGTGCCCGGTGAAGGCGAGGTTGTGCTTCTGGCACCACCGGCCGATCTGGGCGGAGAAGCTCTCGACGAACAGTTCGGTCAGGGTGAGCCAGAAGTCGTGGCGGACCTTGCTGAAGGCGGCGCCGCGCGGGCCGCCCAGGTCGAACAGCTCGGGCAGGTGGTCGCGGAGGTCGTAGCCGCGTCGGCGGCGGAACTCGCGGGGCAGGGCGGCCGTCCAGGGCACGGTGGCGATCTTGCCCTCGGCCGACAGCGACCCGTGGCCGTAGTTGGGCTCGTCGGTGAAGATGGCGGGGATGATCGAGCCGAACTGGTGGGCGTAGCGGTCGGCGTAGCACTGGTGGGTGAGGCGGATGAATTCGCCGACGGCTTCGGAGTTGAGGACGTCGAGGTAGGCGGCCTCGTTGAACCAGGCGCTGGGCTCGGAGGTCCCGGCGGCGAAGAAGACGGGGGTTTCGCCCTCGGCCGGTTCCTGCCCGTCCTCCAGGAGGCGGTAGTGGGCGGCCCCGCCGGCATCGCCGATCCGGACGGCGAAGACGCCCAGCGGCTCCAGCTCCTCGGGCAGCGGGCAGCGGGCGGCGATCAGCAGGCTGCGGGCGTATTCAGGCCGGTCGCGGGTGACCAGTCCCCCGGCGGCGCCGGAGGGCCAGCGGTCCTCGTCGTAGAGGTAGGCCTTCATCCCCAGCGACCGTGCCCGCTCCACACAGGCCCAGATGCAGTCGAACCACTCGCCGGAGAGGTAGGGTGTCTTCAGCCCGTATCGGCTGTGCATGAAGAACCCGCCCATCCCCGCGCCGTGCATCTGCCCGATCTGCCGGCTGAGGCGGTCGGTATCGAGCCGGTCGTTCCATGCCCAGAAGGGCGCGCCCCGGTAAATGCTCGGAGGCCGCTGCCAGTCTTCGCTACTCCATTCGTTCCGTTCACTCACGAGGCAACTCCTGATCGGCGCCGCCCAATTCACTGGCAGCGTATTGTCGCACCCCCTGGGCCGGGGTCAAGGGATCAGTGCGCCAGGCGCCCCGCCCCCGGCTCCATAGGGGGCGGCGGCTCGCCGCCGAGGAGGGGATCGGCGAGGGCCGGGACGGGGGCAGTGCTCATGGGCCTTCGGCCCGCCCCCAGGCAATGAAAACGGGACGCCCTGTCGGGTGCCGGGGGGTAAATTCGCCCCGTCGGGGCCGTTGCCCGGCTTTTCCGGCAGTGGGGCTCGCATTTATGAGGCAGCGCCTTTGGCGGAAACGTGTTACGGAGGCGCAAGGGAGCCAGGGGCTGTGGATTTGTGTTGGCAATCGCGACGCGCCTCGGTCAAGCGTTTCTTGCAGCGTGCGTTACAAAAAAACCCAATATTTCGAGTGTTCATCCTTGACGCCCACAATATGTTGGGTATGCTAATCACCCATCGGGCGTTGGTGCCGTGGTCGGCGAGTGGCTGGCGGACGTTGGGCCGGTTTTTGAACAACCATCCCGCGACGAGGGCTGGGCGTTTTCGCTTCCTCGTGGCACCCATCATATCTGTCTTCAGGAGTATTCATAGGGAGAGATGTCGATGGCGCTTGAGTTTTCCGCGCAGGATCATGGACGGCGGGCCGAAAGGCAAGGCCAGGATGGCCTGCGCGTGGAGCGCTCATTCTGCCGGGGCGGCCTCAGCCCGTTTGAGCAGGTCACGTGGGACAGCCGCACCGCCGCCATCAAGGATGAGAAGGGCAAGGTCATCTTCCAGCAGGACGGCGTGGAGGTTCCCTCCGCCTGGAGCCAACTGGCCACCAACGTCGTCGTCAGCAAGTACTTCTACGGCGAGGTCAACGCCCCGCAGCGCGAGAGCTCGGTCCGCGACCTGATCGAGCGCGTCGCCGGCACCATCGCCGACTGGGCCCGGCGCGACGGGACCTTCGTCTCCGACGCCGACGCCGACGCCTTCCGGGACGAGCTGGGCTGGCTGTGCCTGAACCAGCACGGGGCCTTCAACTCCCCGGTGTGGTTCAACGTCGGGCTGTTCCACCGCAAGGGCGTTGACGGCTCCGAGGGCAACTTCCACTGGGACGAGCAGGCCGGCGGGCCCCGCAAGACCCTCCGCGGCTACGAGTACCCCCAGGCGTCGGCGTGCTTCATCCAGAGCGTCGACGACACGATGGAAGACATCATGCGCCTGGCCGCGTCCGAGGCGATGCTGTTCAAGTATGGCTCGGGCACGGGAACGGACCTGTCGACGTTGCGGTCCAGCCGGGAGCACCTCAGCGGGGGGGGGACGCCGTCGGGGCCGCTGAGCTTCATGCGGGTGTTCGACCAGATCGCCGCGGTGATCAAGTCCGGGGGCAAGACCCGCCGCGCCGCCAAGATGCAGTCCCTCCGCTGCGACCACCCGGACATCAAGGAGTTCATCGAGTGCAAGGCCGCCGAGGAGAAGAAGGCCTGGGCGCTCATCGACGCCGGCTACGACGGCGACTTCAACGGCGAGGCGTACGGGTCGATCATGTTCCAGAACGCCAACCTGTCGGTCCGGATGACGGATGAGTTCCTCTCCGCCGCCGTGGAGGACCGGCCCTGGCAGACCTACGCCATCACCACCGGCGAGCCGCTGGTGGAGTACCGCGCCGCCGAGCTGCTCCGCAGCGCCGCCGAAAGCTGCCACATCTGCGGCGACCCCGGGGTGCAGTACCACACCACCATCAACCGCTGGCACACCTGCCCGGAAAGCGGGCCCATCAACGCCTCCAACCCGTGCAGCGAATACATGTTCGTTGATGACTCCGCCTGCAACCTCGCCAGCCTGAACCTGATGAAGTTCCGCCGCGACGACGGCACGATGGACGTCGACGCCTTGCGGCGGGCGGTGCGGATCTTCCTCATCGCCCAGGAGACCATCATCGACCACGGCAGCTATCCCACCGAGAGGATCTGCCGCAACAGCCACCGGTTCCGCCCGCTGGGCATCGGCTACGCCAACCTCGGCGCCCTGCTGATGAGCCTCGGGCTGCCCTACGACTCCGAAGCCGGGCGCGCCGTGGCGGCCGCCCTGACCGCCATCATCACCGCCGAGGCCTACGCCACCAGCGCCGAGCTGGCCGGGCGGCTCGGGCCGTTCGCCGAGTTCCCCCGCAGCCGCAAGGCCATGCTGAACGTCATGGCCATGCACCGCGCCGCCGTGGACGGGATCGACGCCGACTACTGCCCGCCGGAGTTGCTGGCGGCGGCGCGGGAAGGCTGGGACGAGGCCGTCGCCCTCGGGCAGCGACACGGCTTTCGCAACGCCCAGGCATCCCTGCTGGCGCCCACCGGCACCATCGGCTTCCTGATGGACTGCGACACCACCGGCGTCGAGCCGGACATCGCCCTGGTCAAGTACAAGCTCCTCGCCGGCGGGGGGATGTTCAAGCTCGTCAACCGCACCGTGCCGTTGGCGCTGGAACGCCTGGGCTACACCAAGGCCCAGGTCTCCGACCTGCTGGAGTACATCGAGAAGTTCGACACCATCGAAGGCGCCCCGGTGCTCAGGGACGAGCACCTGGGCGTCTTTGACTGTGCCTTCAAACCGGCCAACGGCACCCGGTCCATTCACTACATGGGCCACCTGCGCATGATGGCCGCCGTCCAGCCCTTCCTGTCCGGGGCGATCTCCAAGACCGTCAACATGCCCAAGGACTGCACCCCGGAGGAGATCCAGGACGTGTTCCTCAGCGGATGGCGGATGGGCCTGAAGGCCGTGGCCATCTACCGCGACGGCTCGAAGATCTCCCAGCCGCTGAACCTCAGCAAGAAGAACGCCAAGGCTCAACAGGCCCCGGCGGCCGAGCCGGCGCCGGCCAAGGCGCCCCCGCCGCGGCGGCGGATGCCCGACACCCGCCGGTCCATCACCCACAAGTTCGACGTGGCCGGACACGAGGGGTACATGACCGTCGGCCTGTACGACGAAGGCCAGCCGGGAGAGCTGTTCATCACCATGGCCAAGGAAGGCTCGACCGTCGGCGGGATGATGGACGCTTTCGCCACCGCCATCAGCCTGTGCCTGCAATACCACGTGCCCCTGGAGGCGCTGGTGATGAAGTTCACCCACCAGCGGTTCGAGCCCAGCGGCATGACATCGAATCCCGAAATCCCGTTCGCCAAGAGCATCGTGGATTACGTCTTCCGGTGGCTGGGAATGCAGTTCCTGGAAGACTATCGCAAAGCCAACGCGATCAGGAGACCCGCGGCGACCGAAGAACCGGCCGCCCGGGCCTGCTCGGAGGGCGTCAAGGACGACATTTCCTCCCGGATGCACGGCGCCGGAGGGGTCACCGACAAGGATGTGACGGCCCCCGGCGCCGGTATGTACGCTCCTTCGACGTCCGGAGACAGTGACGGCGGCAACGGCAAAGGCGGCAACGGCGGCTCGCCCGCCAGGACGCTGGCGGCGGCCGCCGAGAGGCGCCAAGTGCGCCAGATGGCAGCCATCGAGCGGATCGATCAGCAGTTCAGCCACTTCCAGGAAGACGCCCCCGCCTGCGACGTGTGCGGATCGATCACCGTCCGAAACGGCAACTGCTACAAGTGCTTCAACTGCGGCTCCTCGCTGGGCTGCAGCTAAGTGATCGCTGGGATCCGTCGGTCAAGCCGGTTTTGCCACGGCTGGGATGCATGTCAGGTCTTGACCGGCGGTCGCAGGGCTCCCGGGCGTTTGTCAGGCGCTCCCGGGGGTCCGGATGGGTCTGCTCATGGAAGAACGGGCCCTGACTTGGGTGGTTGGACCGAGGTCCGTGGCTGGCCTCGGCCAGTTTAGTGAAGCCGGAACATCTGTGCTGCCGGCAAGATATGGAGATGTTGCCGGATGTTGCCAGCCACTATTCCACGGAAGGTTCCGTTCCCGGGCGTTGCGGGACGAACCGGAATTCTGTCTACAGGTACCCGGCGGTGTGCGGCAGCACCACGCCGCCCTCGCTTCTCCCTGCCCACCTCGCTGATTCCCCGCCGTCTGCCGGCGCGGCCTCGCTCAGCCGCCGGGCCGGCGGGTGGGGGACAGGGAGAAGGAAATTGGAAAAAACGCTGCGGCGGCTGATTTTCGTTCAAGAATTTCCGATCGGCTCGCCGAAACCTACAGAGGACGGAAAAAAGATGCTTTCGTCCGACCTTCGTCATGTGTGACGACGTAGGTTCAAAAGCGAAAATGTCCGCTGCACCCACGATGGACGCAGGTCTCCCTCCACCTGCGTTCGGGTTGCGGCTAGTAGGGGCGATTCTCAGGTCTCCCTCCGCCTGGGTGTCGCCCTCTTTTTTGCGCGCACCCGGCGCATGAGGGAATGGGCCGCGGAGACGCAGAGGACGCAGCCTGGGCGTTGCCCCCAACCGAAAGAACCGGGGGAAACAGCGAATAGCGAATAGCGAATACTGAACAACGGATGTCGAAGTGCGCGCCCGCGAGGGCGGAACCCGCTTGCGGTTTCGCCAAGGCCCACAGGGGCCGGAGGCGGCAGTCAAAGACCTTCGCTCCCCCAAATCCCCTAAGCCTCAGACCTTCACCATGCCGAAAACTCCATTGGATCGCACGGAACGTGAACCACGCATAAGGGGTACACGGATGCCCATGCTCGAGAACTTCCTTCAGAACTCCTCCAAAGAAGCCATCGCAACCTTCCTCTTTGCACCTTGCCTGTTCACTTTCATGCTCCTGTGCCTGGGGGATTGCTTCTTCGGGTACGTTCTCCTCAGGATCCATCTGGCCCTCAAGGCGGCGTGCGGAGGCATGGTGGGGGCCGTGGCCCTGCTGGCGTACCTTCGCCCGGGAGCGACCGGGATCGAGCAATTCGTGGCCTGCACCCTTGGCGCGGCCGCATTGAGCCTGGCGGCCTGGTTTCTCCATCGCCTTGTTTTCGCCGCGAGCGTGCTGGCCTGCACCGTCGTGCTGCACATTGGCATGTGCTTGATCTGGGAGAGGCCCCTGGTCGTGGGGATCGTCTTCGGCTTACTGATCGGGGCAGGGCTGGGCGTGCTGGCCTACCTGTTCACCCGCGGCATCTGGATCATCCTGTCGGCCTGCCTGGGCGGGCTGGGGGCGGCCTTATGTGCCGCCTGCATCGTCATGGGCCCCCAAGCCCTCCCCCTGCCGATGACCATCGGCGCCGTCAGCGCCGGCATGGCCTCGGTCGCCATTGTCGCCACGGCCCTGGCCGTGGCCGGGGCGTACGTCCAGTTCCGCTACACCTGGCGGATCCGGATCGCCCTGGCACCGCCTCCCGAGCCGCAGGGCGCCAAGCCGAAGACGTCGTCGAAGAGCCCCAAGCGCTCCGCCGCCCGCCCCGCCGTGGCGTGAAGCTTCTCCCGCGGCGCCGCCTGCGTTACAATGCCCCGGACCGGCAAGGACATAGGACCATGGACAAGACCATACGCGGCAAGGCGTTCGTGCTCGGCGACAACGTCGACACCGACCAGATCATCCCGGCCGAGTACCTTTCGTACAACCCCGCCATCCCCGAGGAGCGGCGCTTCTTCGGCAAGTACGCCCTCTCCGGCGTGCCGATCGAGCAGTGCGGGCTGCCGGAGGGCAACGTCCCCTTCACCTCCGAGTACACTGTGATCATTGCCGGCAGGAACTTCGGCTGCGGCTCCAGCCGCGAGCACGCCCCGCTCGCCCTGGCCGAGGCCGGCGTCCGGGCCGTCGTGGCCGAGTCCTACGCCCGCATCTTCTACCGCAACGCCATCAACGGCGGGTACCTCGTCCCGTTCGAGACGCCCGAGCGGCTGATCGAGCGGATCGTCACCGGCGACGAGGTGGCCATCGACACCGCCTCGGCCGTCCTGACCGTCGCCCGCACCGGCGAGCGGATCGCCTGCGCCGTCCTGGGCGACGTGGGCCCGATCATCGCCGCCGGCGGGATCTTCGAGTACGCCCGGCAGCAGGGACTGTTGAAGTGATTGTCGATCGACGAATGTCGATTGTCGATTGAGGGCATCCGGCATCTCGCCCGCGGGGGCCGAGCCGTCCAATTGGAAATTGGAAATCGGAAATTGG
>DASRZG010000141.1:0-7630 GCA_035686585.1 Phycisphaerae bacterium | reverse complement strand
GGACTCGGACCGGGTCGGGCGCCCCCAACGGGGTCTTCGACATGGTCAGGCGCCTTTCGCCTGACCATGCCAACGCCCCCCCGTGACGTCGGGCATGGTCACGCGGACAGCGCGTGACCATGTCGAAGACCCCTTTGGGGGCACCCGCCGACACCATCGGTAGAACGGTTCCTTGCGATTCCGCTTGCCTGCGTCGCCCGTCGCCTGGGGTCTTGAACCCCCCGCTCCCGCTGGGGGGCGACTTGCCGCATGCTTGTTCTGTTTCTCAATCCGCAATCCGCAATTCGCAATTCGCAATTAAGTGGGTCCTCCTCCCGCATGGCGGCATGGTTCCAAAAGGCGGGCTGTCGCTTATAATGTCGCGCCCATGGCGGATTTGAACGAATATCTGGATGCCGAGACGCTGCGGCAGTTGGCGGCGGTGTTTGCGGACGTCGCCGGGGTCGGCGTGCGGATCTCCTCGCCCGACGGGACGCTGCTGGCCGGGCCGGAGGAGCCCGTGCCGGCGGCGACGGAGATGCGGATCATGCTGGGGGGCCTGCACGTCGGCACGATCGGCCTGGCGGGCGGGGGCGCGCCGCACCCGGCCGAGACCGTCCGGCTGCTGGGGCTGATGCGCGACATGCTGACCCGCCTCACCGAGCAGGCCCACCAGCTCCGCGAGCGGATCGAGGAGCTGGCGGCGGTCTACCGGCTGACGGAGGTCTTTACCGGCCGGACCGACCTGGACGAGGTCCACCGCCTCGTGGCCGAGGCGATGGTGCAGGCGACGGGCGCGGACGCGTGCAGCATCCGCCTGTTCAACCCGGACCGCACCGAGCTGCTGCGGGTGGCGGCGCACGGGCTGACCGACGCCTATCTGGGCAAGGGCCCGCTGCACGTCTCCGACAGCCAGATCGACCGGGAGGTCCTGGCGACGGGCCGGTGCGTGTACATCCCCGACGAGCGGACGGACGGGCGGGTGCTGTACAAGGACGAGGCCCAGCGGGAGGGGATCGTCTCGGCCCTGTGCGCGCCGATGACGTACAAGGGCCGGATCGAGGGCATCATCCGGGTCTACACGAAGCGCCCGCACGAATTCGACTGGTTCGAGACGTCGCTGATCTGCCGCGTCGCGGACCAGGCGGCCGCCGCCATCGTCAACGCCCGCCTGTACAACGAGGCGCTGGAGGGCGCCCGGATGCGGAGGCAGCTCCTTCTGGCGTCGGAGATCCAGCAGCGGATGATCCCCCCGGCGCCGCCGCGGCGGGAGGGCCTGGACCTGGCCGTGATCTACGTGCCCTGCTTCGAGGTGGGCGGGGACTTCTACGACTTCCTGGAGATGCCCGACGGCAACCTGGGGGTGTGCGTGGCGGACGTGATGGGCAAGGGGGTGCCGGCGTCGCTGCTGATGGCGTCGGTCCGCGCGTCGCTGCGGGCGCACGCCGCGCACGTCTACGCCCTGTCCGACGTGCTGGCCCACGTCAACCGCGACCTGCTGGGCGGCAGCCCGGAGAGCGATTTCGTCACGATGTTCTACGGCGTCATCGACGTGCCCCGGCGCCGGCTGACCTATTGCAGCGCCGGGCACGAGCCGTCCCTGCTGATCCGCGACGGGCGAGCGGAGACCCTCCGCGCCAACGGCGGGCTGATCGGCATCCTGCCGGAGATGACCTTCCGCCACGACGTGCTGGAGCTGCGGTCCGGCGACGTGCTGGTGATCTGCACCGACGGCGTCCCGGAGGCGATGAACTTCGACGAGGAGATGTTCGATCGCCACAGGGTCCGCGAGGCGGCCCTGGCCGCCGTGGGGCGCGGCGAGAACGCCCGCGGCGTGGCCAACCACATCCTCTGGGAGCTGAGGAGATTCGCCGGACTTCAGACCCGCGGTGACGACTTGACATTGGTCGTGATCCGGGTTCAATAGATGCTGTGATGCCAGCGGCGCACCGGGACGCGGAGGGCGCTGCCGGCGATGGTCACGAGGCCGCGTCGGGACGTGGGACTCCCTCATCAGCCCATGAGTCACTTTCGCCTCCTGGCCGACCCGGGCCGCTACGCCGTCACGGACGTCGACCTGCTCGCGGACGCCGACGCACGCGCCCACTGGGTCCAGCTCTTCGACGACCATTTCAACCAGGTGCTCGATTCCGCCCGGCAGGCGTACGGGCGGACCCACCTCAAACAGCTCGCGGCCGCCCGCGCCGACTTCACCCGCGCCCTGGAGCCCCTGCGGGGCCCGTCCGTTCAGGCCGACGGCCCCCTGGGCATCTTCCAGCTCTGCCGGATGCGGGAGAAGGCGCTGCGGGACCACGGCCTGGACGACCCGTTCCGGCCCATCAAGCAGCGGGAGAACGACCGCGCCATCGACGCCTTCCCCGAGGTGATCGACTACGCCGACTCGCTGGAGGCCCCCCAGCGGTGGGAGCACCTGTTCCGGGGCGTCTTCGCCGGGAACATCTTCGACCTCGGCAGCGCCATCACCATGGGTTACACCAGCGACCACGTGGACTTCGAGGCCGAGGCCGCCCGCGTCAAGCCACGCCCCTGGCGGGTGGACGACTTCGACGCGCTGGCCGAGATACTCCCCCTGGCCGCCGGCTCGCCGGCGCCGTGGGCCAAGGTGGTCTTCTTCATCGACAACGCCGGCGCCGACTTCATCCTGGGCGTGATGCCCCTGGTCCGCCAACTGGCCTCCCACGGCTCGGAGATCGTCCTGGCCGCCAACGAGCGCCCCAGCCTCAACGACCTCACCGCCGACGAGACGGTCGACCTGGTCCAGCAGCTCGCCGCCGTCGACGACGAGCTGGCCAGCTACCTGCACGCCCGGCTGTTCGAGGTAGTCTCCACCGGCAACGACATCCCCCTGATCGACCTGTCCGAAGTCTCCGACGAGCTCAACGCCGCCGCCGAAGGCGCCGACCTGGTCGTCCTGGAGGGCATGGGCCGCAGCGTCGAGAGCAACCTGAACACCACCTTCTCCGTCGCCTCCCTGCAGATCTGCCTGCTGAAGGACGACGACGTCGCCCGCCGCGTCGGCGGAGAGGTCTTCGACTGCGTCTGCATGTACCGCCCCGCGCCCTGAACGGACCCGACGGCCATTCGTGGGTGCCACCCCCAAGCGGAGTCCCGGCGCTGTCTGCCGGGACGCAGCTTGAGGGTGCGGAACACACCCCAAATGCCCCCTGTACGCTGGCACCGGGTGAGGTCATTGGTCATTGGGCCGCAGAGGCGCAGAGAACGCGGAGAAGGCAAGACCGGAAGCGACAGCACGATTCGCACCCCCCCTGCTTCTTCTACTCCACTTCTCTCTGCGATCTCTGCGCCTCTGCGGCCCAATGGAAGGATCCTCCGCCCAGCGCTACGCCTCCCGCGCCGCCGCCACGTACGCCTCGATGTTGGCGATGGGCACTTCCGGCTCCAGGACGTGGGTGGGGCCGAGGATCAGCCGGCCTTCGGCGCCGCAGGTCTCCACCCGCTCGCGGACGACCCGGCGGACCTCCTGGGGCGTCCCCCACGGCATCGTCGACTGCGTCCCGATCGTGCCGTGGAGATTCAGCCACGGCTGCCGCTTCCGCAGGGCGGCCGGGTCCATGCACTCCGGCTGCACGGGGTTCAGGATCGTCACCCCCGCCTCGATCAGGTACGGGATGATCGCCTCGATGTTGCCGTCGGAGTGATACCAGATGTGAATGTCCGGCTTGACCTCCCGCGCCGCCGCCCACACCTTCGACCAGCGGCTGAGCATGAACTCCCGCCACATCGGCACCGAGAACATCATCGCGTTCTGGTTGGCGACGTCGTCGCCGCAGTTGAGCATGTCCGCCCCGGCCGCGGCCGCGGCGACGACGCGGTTCATGTTCCGCCGGGCGAGCTTGTCCAGCAGGCACATCGCCCACTCGGGGCGGTCGATCATGTCCACCAGGAACTCCTCGTACCCGCGGATCTGCCAGGCGGTCTCGTACATGTGCCCGATGCCCCCCTGGGTGACCAGGCCCGCCTCATGGGCGGCGGCGACCTTCTCGGCCAGGTGATCGGTGCACCAGTCGGACTCGTCGGGGATGACATACGCCTCGATCTGCTCGATGGACCGGGCGTTCTGGAGCGGGCTGTGGTGGCGGGCGAAGTGGTAGAACCCGGCCGGGATCATCGCCACGCCGTCGGCGTTGATGGTGGTGCCTTCGGGCAGGTCCTGGCCGCTGTAGTAGACGGTGTAGTCCGGCGGGGTCCATCGCTCGGGGGGGATCGGGCCGACGCCGACGGGCGTGAACAGCCCGTAGTGCCCCGCCAGGTCCTCCGTGCCGGCGTGCTCGATGAGCCGGCGCTCGAGGTCCGGCGTGAAGCCGGCGGTGTACAGGATGCCCTCGGGCCTCCGCCCGCTGACCGTCGCCAGGAAACGTTCCCGCTGCGTCATGACCATCTCCTCAGACATTCCATCGGCAACTCATCCCGGACACCGCCCGCCGTTCGCCCGGACGGGTGCCCCGGACAAGCTGCTGTCTGCTTGTCCGGCTCCTCCCCGTCGGGAACGTGGCCGGACAAGCCTGCCCCGTTGGGGGCATAAGACACCTTGTCCGGGGCACCCGTGCCTCACCGAACCGAGACCCGCTGCCGCTACAGCCCGCCCGGCAGCCGCCCGGTCCGGGCGTACTCGTCGATCCCCCGGCCCAGGTCGGCGGCCAGCTTCTCGCTGAACGCCACCGCCCGGTCCAGCCTCACCAGCAGGGCGTCCCAGCGCCGCCACAGGGGCGGGCCGAAGTGCTTCCTGGGGTCGTCGGCGTAGCGCGTGCGGTCCCACTCGGCCGCGACGGCCCGGGCGACCTCCCCCGTCTCGGCGTGCATCTGTCGGAGGATCTTGGCCGCCTTGCCCAACGGCTCGCCCACGCGCTCCGAGGGCGCCCCGTCCACGTGCCAGTGGGCGGCCCGGGAGTACTCCTCGAAGGCCTGCGCCAGCAGGCTCACCCGCCGGAAGCACACGTCCGCCACCTCCCCCGCCAGGATCAGGGCCTGGTACTGCCGGCGGTTGGCCTGGACGCCCTCGGCCCGGCCCGCCAGGATCGCCACGGCCGAGTTGATGGCCGCCGCCCGCCTGGCGAAGTGCGGCTCGGCTGACAGGGACAGGGCCCGGTGCATCTGGTCGGCCGAGTCGAACAGGGCCGCCCGCAGCTCGTCGCGGGTGCACATGGCGGCGTGCAGGACCGCCACCGCGCCGGCGGCGCCGAGCTCGGAGAAGCCGAAGGTCTGCGTCAGGTACCGCCGGAAGAACCCGTCCGTCTCCACCGCCCGGCGGGCCTCCAGCAGCTCGCCGGTGTAGGCGACCGCCGGCAGATAGGCGTCCCGCAGGCCCCGCCAGCACGTCCACCAGGTGTTGGCAACGCCCAGCACCCTGTCGGCCGGCCGGAGCCGGTCCAGCTCCGTGGCCATGGCCGCCATGTTCGCGAAGTTGCCCGCGTTGGGCATGATCACGTCGCCCCAGTGGCACAGGGCCGGACAGCCGATCACGCGGAAGCCCGCCTTCAGCGACCGCCGGATGGCGTCGGGGCGGATGTCCGTGTAGTGCCAGTGGGCCATGATGATCTCGCGCGGCAGCTCTTCGAGCATCTCCGGCGCCTTCTCGACGTGGTCGGCCCAGAGGATCATCTCCTTGCCCGCGCCGGCGACGATCTGGTGGATCGCCTTGGCGTGCTCGGCGTAGATCCACCACGCCGGCTGTCCCGCCGCCCGGGCGGCGCAGCGGGGGCAGTCGCCCAGGTCCACCTCGTCCATGCCGGCGTGGAAGTACCGGCTGGGAAACAGCGCCGCCACCTCGGTGATGATCTCGGCCAGCAGGGGCAGGGTCCTGGGGTGCGACGGGCAGATGGCGTTGAAGCCGAACTCGCCTCCGTCGGCCAGCTCGGCGTACTGCGGCAGCGAGGTGATGCAGCGGGCGTGGCCGAGTGACTCCACCTCCGGGACCACGTCGATGCCCAGCCCGGCCGCCTTCTCGATCAGCCGCTTCATCTCGTCCCGGGTGAACGCGTGCGGGGAGGCCAGCTCCGGGTGCCCCTCCAGCTCGAGCATAAAGCCCTCGTCGTCGTCGAAGTGCCACCACAGCGTATTGAGCCCCCACGCCGCCATGTGCTCCAGCAGGTCGAAGTAGAACTCATGCCGCTCGACGAGCCGGGCCGGATCGACCATGATCCCCCGGACCTCCCATCCCTTCGCACCGCGCCGCGCCATCGTGGCCTCCTTTCGCCTGTCCGCAAACCGCGCCCACAATAGCCACTGGAGGAGAGGCGAGCAAGTCATGCCTGCCCCACGCGTTCCCTGGGCCAAGGACTTGTCGGGCTGCGGCCTGATGGATAGGATGTACTGCACTTAGCAATAAGTGCGGAGACATCTATCCGCAACGGCCCATGGTGAACCAAGATCAGAAAGTCAGAGCGCGAGCGATCTTCCGAAGGCACGGTGGCATCCTGCGGACCAAGGACGCCATCAGGCTGGGGATCCACCCCCGAACGCTGTACGCCTTGCGCGATGCCGGGGAGCTCCAGCAGGTGACCCATGGCTATTACAGGCTCTCCGATCTGCCGGAATTCGGCGATCCGGACCTGGTAACCGTGGCGCTGGCGGTGCCGAAGAGCGTGATCTGCCTGGTCTCCGCGCTTTCGTATCATGGGATCGGGACGCAGATCCCCAGGGCGGTGGACATCGCCATTGAGCGTCAGATGAAGCGACCGCGAATCCAATACCCGCCCATCCGGACCTTCTGGTTCAGCGGGCCGGCCTTCACGGCCGGGGTGCGGACCCACGATCTCGACGGAGTGCCCGTAAAGGTTTATGGCCCCGCCAAGACAGTGGCGGACTGCTTCAAGTTCCGCAACCGGATCGGCTTGGACGTTGCGATCGAAGCCCTGAGAGAGGTGCGCCGGGACCGGTTGGCCACGGCCGACGACCTATTCGAGATGGCGCGCATTTGCCGCGTGGGCAAGGTCATGCGCCCCTACCTGGAGGCGATGCCGTGACCGCCAGGGAGGTGAGACTTCGCCGACCTGTGGTTCCTCGCTCAGTACTTCCCATTCGACGGCGAACTGCTGGCCGAGGCGGTCTCCAATACGTTCCATCGCCGCAGGACGCCGCTGCCGGCCCGACCGATCGCATTGACGCCCGCCTTCGCTCAGCTCGAGGACAAGCAGGCCCAGTGGAGCGCATTTGCCCGTCGCAGCTCGGCGGAAGGCATGCCAGGGAATCTCGCGGACGCCATCGAGGGAATCGCCGGGTTCCTCATGCCAATCCTGGAGCACCTCGTCGCCGGCGAGCCGGTCCCTCGCACATGGAAGGCAGCAGGACCATGGCGGATGTGACCCCGGCCGCCCCGGGTGAGCTAGCGAGCCAGGAAGAAGCGCCTCCCTCCGTCGCTTTTGGTTTGCGGGAACGCCCGCCTACCCCTCATGATGGGCCGCATGTCCGATCCGACCAACGTGCTTCGAATCCTGTTCATGGGGGCTGGCGCCGTCGGGCAGGGTGTGGGCGGGTTCCTGGCGGCGGCGGGGCATGAGGTGGCGCTGGTTCTGCGCGGGCGATACCGCGACGCGCTGGCCCGTGAGGGGCTGCGGGTGGAGGGAATCTTCGGCGACCGGCACGTGCACCCCGACCGGCTGACGCTGGCGAC
>DASRZG010000140.1:0-4633 GCA_035686585.1 Phycisphaerae bacterium | reverse complement strand
GCTCCTGCCGGCGGCTGCACGCCGGGCAGACCCGACGCACCAGCCGCTGGGCCATCACCCCGATCAGCGAGCTGGCCGCCAGGTAGGGTTCGACCCCCAGGTCCAGCAGCCTCGTGACCGCCCCGGCCGCGTCGTTGGTGTGCAGCGTGCTGAAGACCAGATGCCCCGTCAGGGCCGACTGGATCGCCATCCGGGCCGTCTCGCTGTCGCGGATCTCGCCCACCATAATCACGTCGGGGTCCTGCCGCAGCACGTGCCGCAGGCCCGAGGCGAAGGTCATCCCCTTCTTCTCGTTGACCTGCGTCTGGCTGATCCCGTGCAGCCGGTACTCGATCGGGTCCTCCAGCGTCAGGACGTTCAACTCCTTGGCGTTGAGCTCCTGGAGGGCGGCGTACAGCGTGGTCGTCTTGCCGCTGCCGGTCGGGCCGGTGACCAGGATGATCCCGTGGTCCTGGCCGATCACCCCGCGGAAGCGGCCCAGCGTGTACTCGTCCATCCCCAGCTCCCCCAGCTTGTACAGCCGGATGGACTTGTCCAGCAGCCGGATGACCGCCCGCTCGCCGAAGCTGGTGGGCAAGGTCGCGATCCGCAGGTCCACGATCCGATCGCCCACCTCCACCGTCGCCCGCCCGTCCTGGGCCAGGCGCTTCTCGGCGATGTCCATCCCGCCCATGACCTTGATCCGGCTGACGATCTCCTCCTGGAGCGCCCGAGGCGGAGTGAACACGTCGTACAGCAGCCCGTCCACCCGGAACCGCACCACCAGTTGGTCCTCGTACGGCTGGACGTGCACGTCCGAGGCCCGCATCTTGACCGCCTCGAACAGGATCAGATTCACCAGCTTGATCACCGGCGCCCTGCCGGCCACGTCCAGCAGGTCCTCGCTCCCCGCCAGCCGCTGCAAGTCGCCCATCACCTCCCCCCGGTCCAGCTCCGAGATAACCTCCTGGGCCCGGCCCGTCTGCTGCTGGTAGGCGGCGTTGATCGCCGCGGCGATCGCCTCGGCCGGGGCGAACACCGGGTCCACCGGGCTGCCCAACACCGCCGCCACCGCCGCCAACTGCTGCCACTGGCCCAGATCGCTGACCGCCACCGGCACCCGTCCGTTGCCCCCGGCCAGCCCCAGCAGCCGGTGCTGCCGGGCGTAGCCGATGGGGATCCTGGCCAAAAACGCCGCCGACGGCGCCCGGTCGGCCAAGTGGTCGGTATACTCCACCCCCAGCGCCTCGGCCGTGGCCCGGGCGATCCGCTCGGTCGGCAGCCCCAGCTTCCTTGCCGCCGCCAACACCCCCATCTGCTCCGCGTGCGCCCGCAACTCCTCCGACGCACCGTCCCCGGCGTCCCCCTGAAGCGCCCGAAGCAGATTCTCCTGCACCGATCCCATGGGGACCTCTAAAGGCTGAACCACGAAGGACACGAAGGGCACAAAGAGTTGTGGGTCCTGACTCCGATCCGGGGGATGCCATTTCCCATAGATGGTTCAGTGTCCTTCACAACACGAACATCCCTTCTTTCCAAGCCGTTCCGGACATGGCGACCATAGAATAGTTACAGGTCGCGATCCTGGACGAGGCTCTGCCAACTCTTAGTGTTCTTGGTGCTCTTTGTGGTTCAAGCTTCTTCTCTACTCCATCGCCACCGGCTCGCTTCGCGGGAAGCGGCCGGGCAGATCCGCACGCTTCAGGTCCGCGCCGGACAGGTACTTCAGGTCCTCAAAGCCGTCGTCGCGGAGGATCACCGGGCGGATGAACACGAACAGGGCGTTGTCGCTGTGGTTGTTGGTGCGGTTGCTGAACAGGTACTCCAGCCCAGGGATCCGGCCCAGGATCGGCACCCGGCTGACCGTCTCGGAGGCGTCCTGGCGGTTCAGCCCGCCCACGATCACCGCGTAACCGTCCGGTATCGTCACCTCCGAGCTGATGGAGTTGGTCTGCCGCGGCGGCGGGACGCCGTTGGCGCCCTCTCCGGTGAAGCTGTTCAGCGTGATGTTGTAGACCAACTGGAGGTGGTCGCCCTCGCTGATGTGCGGGCTGACGGTGATGGTCGTGCCGGCCGAGGCGTAGCCCGAGAAGCTGGTGGTGGCCACCGTGTCCGAGGCGTTCACGCTGGTGAAGGGCGCCTCGTTGACGCTGGCCAGCGTGCCCGAGGCGTTGTCATTGACAAGAATCCGCGGCGAGGCCATCACCCGCGATCGGCCGCTGCTGGCCAACGCCTTGACCACCAGGTCGAACGTGCCGGGATTGATGACCACCCCATTGAAGCCCACCCCGGGCCGAAGCGTCAGGGCCCCGGTGTCCGCGTCCACCGCCGACAGGCCGAAGGAGCTGAAGTTGAGGTACCGGTTCCCATCGCCGGCGCCGCGGTGGGAGACCTCCACCCCCACCGAATAGCCCCCGGAGGTATCCACAGTCACCAGCGTCACCTCCACCAGCACCTGCGGGCGACGCTTATCCAGGGTCTGGATGAGCTGCTCGTACACCCGCTGCACCGCCGGCGGGGCCACGACGATGATCGTGTTGCTGTTGGCGTCGGCCGTCACGATCGCGTCGGCCGTCTTCACAGTCTGCCCGCCCGGTCGGGGCCGGGACGATCCGTCGGCGGAGGCGGCGGTCTCGACCTTGCCGGCCGGGGTCTCCTTGTAGCCGGGCGGCTTGGGCAGGGGCTGGCCGGTCCCCCCCGGCGGGCTGTTGGCCCCCTCGGGGGCCGGCATCACCCCCAGCGGCGATGCCGCCGCGTCGACCTCCCCTTCCACCATCGCCAGCTCCGCCAGCGATCCGCCGCCACGCTGAAGCGACTGGATCGTCGCCAGCACGGCCGCCGCCGTGGTGTTGATAATCTTGTAGAACCGGATCGGGCTGCGCCCCTTGATGTCCGGGACGTCCAGATCCCTCTTCATCGCCGCGATCTGCTCGTGCACCGCCTCCGGGGCCGAGACGACCAGGATCCCCGCCTCCTTGTCGATCGTCGAGCGGTACCGGTACTTCAGGACCAGCGGGTCGACCAGCTCCTTGGCCAGCTTCTCCACCCGGGACGGATCGACCGCCTCGAAGTGGTACACCCTCGTCGTCACCTCCAACGGGGTGTCCAACGTCGCGGTCAGCTTGGCCGCCTCGGCGATCTGATCCGCCGTCCCGATCGCCACCAGCTGATTGGTCCGCTCCACGGCCATCAACGTCGCCAGCTCATCGGCCTTCCGGGCGGCCGGCCCGGAGCGCTTGGATGCTTCCGAGAGGATGCGGACGACCTCCTGGGCCAGCTTGCCGGCCTCCTGGTGCTTGACCGTCAGGAACTGCACCTCGATCGGCGGACCCGGGCGGTCCGTCAGCTCAATCATCCGCAGCAGCCGCGGGAAGTTGCCCACGTAGTCCGAGATGATCAGCAGCGACTGGTCCGGGATCGCCAGCGTCCCGGCCCCGCCGTCGGACAGGAACGGTTTGACGGCCGACTCCACCTGCGACACCGGGACGTACCGGACGCGGATCACCTGCGTCAGCGGCTCGGCCGGCCCCATCCCCGAGGCCGCCTCCGCGCCCTCGGCGATCACCTTGGTCAACCCCCGCAGGTCCTTGGCCGCGACGATCTCCTTGAATCCCGGCTGGTCCGCATCCACCAGCGCCAGCCCCCGTGACTTCAGGACGCTCTGGAACAGCCCCATCAGCGACGAAAGCGGGATCGGCGTCGGCGCCTTGACCGTGAACCGCTGCGTGCCGACCTTCTCGTCATATAGGATGTTCATCCCCAGCCGCTCGCTGACGTACTCTACTAGGATTTTGATCTCGGTGTTCTCCGGGAAGTTCAGCGTGATCATCTTCCCGCCGGCACCCGTCGGCATCGGACTGTTGCCCCGTTCCTGGGCCAACGTTCGCGTCGCCGGAGCCGCCAGCACGGCGGACGTTACAACGACACAGAGCATCCACCGAGCGCAGATACGGCCGGCCAGGTCCCGCCAAGCATGCGTATGGTGCCTCATCCCCGGATCTCCCAAAGGACGTGAATCTGTGGGGGCCCTTGCGGCTACTCAAACACATACCGTCTTCGCCCGCCGTTGTCAAGCGGCCAATTCTCGCCAATCGCCATAAATTTGGTCTTCTCCCGCCCGTCAAGCCAGGGGGCGCGCCGTTGGGTCGGTCCGGCCTGGTCGCACTGTGTTCCCTTGGCATCCGTATCTGTCCACCGAGCGGAGGTAGTCTACTAGGGAAAAAGCAAAAAAATCCTCCTATAGTTCGAAATGGTCGATGCCCCTTGAGCCCAAGGACTTCGGCGCCTCCGGCGAGGACTCTTGCATAACCCTACTGCCAGGTCACGTCATCTTCAGCCTTGACAGACCGGCAAAGACGACGCACTATTCCTCGTGTTGCATTGAGGCGGGGTCGGTACAAAAGGGCAACGTCATGTACAGGTCGGGCCGGGTGTCAGCTCGGGGTTGTCCGCCGACGTTACGGTGGGGTATCTCCGTTCTGCCCATGGCCGGCAGTCAAGTCCCACGTATCCCTTCCCTGTCCTGCGTCGTATCTGTGCATCTATGGGGCGCTAGGGCGTCCCTGTAAACAGACGTGATGGGCGTTCCCGTTCTGTGAGATGGGGCTTTTCGGTGCTCCCCTCCAGGAACGTGGAGTGTATGCGCGCACTGCGT
>DASRZG010000139.1:0-14748 GCA_035686585.1 Phycisphaerae bacterium | reverse complement strand
CAGGTCGTCGAGGATCTCCCGGGCTTTCGCCTCCATCAGGCGGCTTTCGCGCCATGTCCGGGGCAGGCTCAGCATTCCCGCCAGGAACCCCGATCGGGCCCGCGCGTGCCGGCCCATCACCACGTTCTCCAGGACGGTCATGTGGGGGAAGAGCTTGGTCGTCTGGAATGTGCGGGCGATCCCCAGGGCGGCCACGCGGTGGGGCTTCCAGGCCGTGATCGGCCGACCCGCGAAGAGCACCTCTCCCCCCTGGGGCCGGATCGTTCCGGCGATCAGGTTGAACAGCGTCGTCTTCCCGGCGCCGTTGGAGCCGATGATGGCCTTGATCGCGCCTCGGGGCACGGCGACACTGACGTCCTTGACGGCATGAAGCCCGCCGAAGAACCGGTGGAGGCCCCTCGTTTCCAGGAGGGGGTCAGCCATGCGACCTCCTGCACAGAAACGACCGGGCCTCTCGCCAGTCGGGCATGCGGAGCAGGCCTTGGGGCGACAGCAGCATCACGGCGATCAGGATGCCCCCGAAGACGGCGTCGTCGTACGTGCCGAACACGCCGCGCAGGGACAGGAAGTTCAGCAGGATCCCCATCAGAAGCGCCCCCCCCAGGTTCGCCATTCCCCCCACGGCGCAGATCGCCAGGTACCGGACGGACTTCATGACCGTGATCTCGGAGGGGCCGATGCTGCCATTGTAGTGCGTCAGCAGGGCGCCGCCGACGGCTGCAAAGGCGGCGCTGAGGACGAAGGTCGAGAGCTTGTAGCGGTAGGTGTTCACTCCCAACGAATGGGCGGCCTCCTCATTCTGGTGAATGGAGCGAAGCGCCCGGCCGGCTCGGGAGTGGACCAGGTTGATGCCCAGGATCATGGCCGCCATGACGGCCGCCCAGGCGATGTAATAGTTCTGGACGCGGAACGGTTGCCTTCCGGTCACCTCCAGGCCCTCGAAGATCCGCAGGGGCGGCACGTTCGAGATGCCGTCGGCCTGGCCCAGAACCGCGGTGCCGAGGGCGAGGCGATACACGATCAGGCCGAAGCCCAGCGTCGCCATCGCCAGGTAGTGCCCCTTGAGTCGAAGGATGGGCAGTCCGATCAGGAACGCCAGCAGGCTCGTCAGCAGGATCGCCGCCAGGAAGGCCAGCAGCGGGGAGACGGTCAGCAGGTTCGCGCCGTAGAGGTCCTGACGCGCCACGAGCAATCCCAGCGAGCGGCACCCGTCGACCCAGGGAACGCCGCGGAAGGCGATGAGATTGAAGGTGGTCAGGACGGCCGAGGTATACCCGCCGATGGCGAAGAACCCCGCATGCCCCAGGGACACCTGTCCCGCGTAGCCCATCAGCAGGCACAGCCCGATCACCACCAGGGAGTAATAGGCCGACATGGTGATCTGCGTCATGTAGTACGTGGCCCCCCAGGCCGACAGCACGACCTGGAGCAGGACGACCGCCACCGCTCCGACGAGAACCACAGCGTACCTTCGCAGGAGTATCACGATGCCCTCAGGGCGCCGATCTCTCGCCCGCCAAAGAGCCCGTTGGGTCGGAAGACAAGGACCAGCAGGAGGACCAGGATCGAGACCACTTCCTTGTAGGCGACTTGAAACTGACTCACCGTGAACGCCTCCAGGAGCCCCAGAAGCAGCCCGGCCACAACGGCGGCCGTGCTGTTTCCAAGCCCCCCCAGCACGGCCACGGTGAACCCCTTGATGGCCAGAGGCGGCCCCATGTCGTACTGCGTCTGGGTCACCGGTGAGATGACGCAGCCCGCCAGCGCCCCGATGCCGGCGCTGAGCATGAACGAAAACGTGACCATCCGGCGATCGCTGACGCCGCACAGGCGTGCGGCCATCCGATCGTCGGCACAGGCCCTCATGGCGCGGCCGGTGAGCGTGAACCGAAAGAAGACCGCCAAGGCGGCCACAACCACGGCGCTGACGCCCAGCACCCACAGGACCTGCGGAGAGAAGTGAGCGCCCAGGATGGTGACGGTCGAGATCGCCGTTCCCGTGAAGTACGCCAGCGACCGGACCTTCTCGTCCCAGATGTGCAGCATGGCCTCCTGAAGCAGGATCGACACGCCGATCGTGATCACGATGAGCCGCAGAATGGACGCATCGCGGCATCGACGGATGAAGACCAGCTCCACCAGCCCGCCCAGGCAGGTCGTCAGCAGAACCGCCAGGACGATGGCGACCGGCAGCGGGACGAACCGGGACAGACTGATCGCGGTCATCGCGCCGAAGACGACGAACCCGCCTTGGGCGAAGTTGATGATCCCGGTCGTGTTGTAGATGATATTGAACCCGATGGCAACAATGGCGTAGATGCTGCCAACGGTGATTCCGGAGAGGCTGTATTGTACAATCTGGGCGTAGTGCATTCCGGTCTCCGCCCCGCCCACCGGAGCAATCAGTCCTTGTAGACCGCGAACTTCCCGTCCTTGACGGTCAGCATCTCAAAGGCCTCCATCGTCAGGCCGTTGTGGTCGGTCGGCGAGAGGTTGAACACCCCGGCCGTGCCGACGACGCCCTGAAGGCCTTCCAGGGCGTCCCGGACCTTGTCCGTATCCGCGCTGCCGGCGGCCCGGATGGCCTCGGCGAGCAGCAGGATGGCGTCGTACGCGTGCCCGCCGAAGGTGCTGACGTCTTCCTTGTACAAGGACTCGTACTCGCTCTTGTAGCTCGTCAGGACGGCCTTCTGCGGATGGTCGGCGGGCAGGACGTCCGCGACCAGCAGCCGCCCGCAGGGGAAGATCGTGCCGTTGGCGGCTTCGCCTGCCGCCTGCACGTACTTGATGTTCCCGAACCCATGGCTCTGGAACAGGGGCACGTCCAGGCGGATCTGCTTCAGGTTCTTGGCCACCAGGCCCTGGGCGGGGACGATCGACCAGTTGATCACCGCCTGCACGTCCTTGCCCTTCAGTTTCGTGAGGACGTCCGTCAGGTCCGTGGCCTGCTTGTCGTAGGCCTCCGAGATGGCGATGGTGACGCCGTACTCGGGGGCGATCTTCTCCAACTGCGCCTTGCCCGCCATGCCGAATCCGGCGTTGCTGACAATCACGCCGACCTTCAGCAGGCCCTTGGC
Organism: Phycisphaerae bacterium; assembly: GCA_035686585.1. GTDB lineage: Bacteria > Planctomycetota > Phycisphaerae > SM23-33 > SM23-33 > DASRZG01. The sequence continues at coordinate 11,671 of DASRZG010000139.1, read as the reverse complement.
CTTGAGCACCTCGAAGATTCGCCGGGCCGCGTCGCTGTCCTTCTGCGGGGTCTTGAACACGTAGCTGGCGACGGGGTTGACGATGTCTTCCGCGGCGGCGCAGGACATCAGGATGGTCTTGCCTTCCTGGCAGAGGTTCTTGATCGCCATCGTCTCGCCGCTGGTCGAGGGCCCGATAATCGCCAAGACCTTGTCCTCGTCCATGAGCTGCCTGGCGAAGGAGATGGCGTTCTCCGGCTTGGCGCCCGAGTCCTTCACGATCAGCAAGAGCGGCCGGCCGACGACGCCGCCGTCCTTGTTGATCTTCTGCACAAGCATCTCCGCCGTCTTCATCTCCGGGGCGCCCAGGAACGACGCCGGCCCGGTCACCGCGAAAATGGCGCCGATCTTGATCGGCTCCTTCGTGACAGGGGTCGGCTGCGGGGACTGCTTTTTGCACCCCGTCAGGACCAGGGCGAAACACAGCAATACGGTACCGATCACCATCGTCAGTCGCGTCGTCATGGCTGCCTTCCTTTCCACTCTGGGGTCACAGGTTCTGGACCACGGCCTCGGGCAGGATGGGGATTCCCCCCTTCCGCAGTGCCTCGGCCGCTTGTGCGGCATCGTCGCTCCGGAAGACCACAATCACGTTGTCACCTTTCTTCCGGAAGAAAGCATACATGTACTCGATACTGACGCCCTCGCGACCGACGGCCTCGACGATCCGATGCAGGCTGCCCGGCTCGTCGTCGATCTCGACGGCCAGCATGTCCGTCTGCTGGGCCGCCAGGTCGCGGGCCTTGAGCACCCGAAGGCATCGCTCCGGATCGTCCACGATCAGCCTCAGTACTCCGAAATCGGCCGTGTCGGCCAGCGACAGCGCCCGGATATTGATCCCCTCGGCCGCCAGCGCGCCCGTCACCTCGGCGAGCCGGCCTTTCTTGTTCTCCAGGAATACAGAAACCTGCTTGGTGTACATGGCCATCTCCTCGTCCACGCGTGGGCAGACGCGAAATCCTGCGCGCCTGCTCGATCTCCTCAATGCCCCACGGCCCGCGGACTCCCGTTCCGGCCGCCGGGCCGTCCCGACAGTCCCTGTTCGCGCGGAGGGGTGCACGATCCGCCGGGGTCGTCGGGCCTTCCTTTCGGCCGGGGCACCCGGAGCAATGCCGCGTTGGCGTGGAAGATCGCACGCTGCTCTTGCGACGTCAATCCGACCGCCTGGACGATCCGCACCGCTTCGGCCTGGCCGCTCCAGGGCCAGTCGGAGCCGAACAGGACCCGTTCCACGCCGTGCCGGCGAATCATGTCGACGGACCGCTGAGGCCCCAGCTCCTTCAGGCTGAATGATGTCTCCAGGAAGACCGGGCGCCCCAACAGGTGCTCCTCGACCAGCTCCCAGCTCCGCCAGCCGCCCATGTGCGTGCACAGCAGCCTCAGGTCCGGGAACTTGTCCAGGACACGTGCATACCGCGGCGGGGAGGCTCGGTCGTCGTCCGGCGGATACGCCAGGTCCAGACCGCAGTGGCATGCCACCAGGATCTCCTGCTCGCCCGCCGCCGCATAGAGAGGATCCACCCTCTCCTCGTCGACGGCGAACTCCTGGTACATCGGGTGCAGCTTGATGCCCGCCAGTCCGGCCTCCGCGATCCGCCGAATCCATCGGGGCGCTTCGGGATCGGCCGGGTGCACCGACGCCAGCGGCTCGATCCGTTCGGAGCGGATCTTCTCGCACCACTTGAGGAGTCCCTCGGCCTGCGAAGGCTTGGTGGCGATGGCGCAGACGAAGGCGGCGTCGATCCCGGCCGAGTCCATGGAGGCCAGCAGCCCGCCCACCGTGCCGTCGCCGTAAGACGGGATATCGCCTTCGCTTCGGAGCCTTTCCATCGCGCGGGCGGCGATCTCGTCTGGAAAGGCGTGAACGTGTACGTCGATAGCGCCCATGAGGGCGGAGTATACCCGGCGCAGGGCGCATCTGCACCCAAAAAAGGCGGCCCGCCGCCTTGCCACTGACGGCGCCGGCCCTCGTTGTCCCTGAGAATAAGCCCGCAGCGAACACGAACCTCCAGCGACAGCGAAGGGTCCTTGGCCGCGGCGGCAATGCGATCGCGCACATTGGGGTATAGCTTCTTGAGCTTCGCCGTGGCGTCTTCCCGGACGCGCCAGCTATCGCTGTCCAGCAGCTTCAGGAGCTCGCTCACGGTCTTCTGCTCCTGCTCGGCTTCCCGGCTGGCCGGTACCATGGGGTCGCCGTCATACATCAGCACGCCATACCGATTGACCAGCACCCGTTGGCCGGACGCCGTAAAGGCCGCTCGGAAGCCGCCGTATTCATGCAGCAACACCCACCGGTCGGCCTTTGCGCTGTATTCCAGGACGCCGCGGGCGCCGGAGATCAGCATGCGGTCTTCCCGGATCATCCCGGGGGCGCCACGCAGTGAACCCTCGCCAAAGGGCTCCGGCATCTGTCGCCAGAGGCCATCCTCCTCGCGATAGACCGCTTGCCCGTAGCTGCTGATCGGGCCGGCCATCGACAGCCGCCACGGCCCGAACTCGAAGGCGAAGTCGTCCCAGGGCTCGTCTTCGACAAACTTGTCGTTGGCCTCGTCGTAGCGCAGACACGTCTTCTCGCTCCAGATCCAGACGCTGCCTTTCGGCGAGAGCTGCACTTGGGGGCGATAGCCGCCGTCGATCCCGCGAGGACACGGATATCTGTGGATCTTGTCGTCGTTGGCGTCCAGGCGGAAGGCGAAGAACGTCTCGCTGTCGGACGTATTGCCAGCGCCCCACCAGCACCCCTTGCGATCCTTGAACTTGAAGCCTCCAGGGGAGTTGGGTTCCGGGATGTCCCGCAAGGGGCGCCTCCGGTTGCCCTCCAGCTTCACAAGTTGCCAAACCCGCCTGCCGTCGGCGGTGGTGCTCCACCAGGCCTCGCCCGTAGCGGGATCGTAGACGTTCCGAAAGACCGGGGCCATGTCCGCCCCCACGTCCTTCCAGGCCCGCCTGGCTGGGTCGTACGCGACCGTACGGACCAACCCCGCATCGCTCCAGCAGCGCCACGCTCCGCCCGCGCCCGTCGAACCGTGGGCGCGATCGTCGGCCGGAAGTGGGGCCTGCCCCCCGCGGACTCGTGCGGCTATGGTCATCAGGAAGACAGCCCCAAACGTGACTCGCATGGTTCATGACTCCTTGCTGCCGGCCGGCAAGGCCCGGATTCCGCCCTCGCCGCCATGTTGGACGCGGCGGGGAGCTGCCGGTTCCATTCCTCAGGTTTTCCCCTCAGTGAAGGAGGGAAACGCCAGGGCGCCGGCCGGCAGTTTCCCCGTGAAGCGGGCGGGGTCGCGTGTTATGATGCTGTCCAACAAGCGGCCACGACGGCCGAGACAAGCGGCGCTGCCGCATTCAACCATGAGTGAGACAGAAGGTAGGGTGTTCCTGAGCGGCAACGAGGCGGTCGCGCTGGCGGCCCTGCACCTGCATTTCGCCCTGGGGACCGGCTATCCCGGCACCCCCTCCACGGAGATCCTGGAGCGTTTCAGCGAGCTGGGCGGCAAGGCCCAATGGGCCCCCAACGAGAAGGTGGCGCTGGAGGTCGCCCTGGGGGCGGCGTTCGGCGGGGCTCGCGCGATCGCCACCATGAAGCACGTGGGGCTGAACGTGGCGGCCGATCCGCTCTTCACCGCGGCCCACACCGGGGTCTGCGGAGCGCTGGTGGTGGTTTCGGCGGACGATCCGGGCATGGCCTCCAGCCAGAACGAGCAGGACAACCGCCGCTACGCCGTGGCCGCCAGCGTACCCATGCTCGAGCCGGCCGATTCGCAGGAGGCCTACGACTTCCTGTTCGACGCCGTCGAGATCTCCGAGCGATGGGGGCTGCCGGTTCTCTTTCGGCTGACGACCCGGGTGTGCCATTCCAAGACGATCGTGCAGCCGCGCGGTCCGGCCCCGGAGCCGGCGCCGCCCCGGTATGTCCGCGACCTCCGCGGCCGGGTGATGATCCCGGCCAATGCCAGGCCCGCGCACCGGCGACTGCGCGAGAAGCTCACCGAGATCCAGAGGTGGAATGAAACCTCGCCGCTCAACGCCACGATCCCCGGGGACCGCTCGCTCGGCATCGTCGCCAGCGGCGCGGCCTATCCGCACGCCCGCGAGGCGGCGCCCGAGGCGAGTTTCCTCAAGCTGGGCATGACACATCCGCTGCCGATCGAGGCGATCCGCCGGTTCGCACAGACCGTGCAGCGCGTGCAGGTGATCGAGGAGGGGGACCCCTACCTGGCGGACTCGCTGGCGGCCGCGGGCCTTGCGGCGGCCGGAAAGCCGGAGGTCTTCCACCTGGGCGAACTCAACGTCTCTCGCGTCCGGCGCATTCTCGTCGGGGACGATTCGCCCGAGCCGAAGCCGCCGCCGGGCAAGCCGCCTCAGCTCTGCCCCGGGTGCCCCCACCGGGCTGTCTTCCAGGTCCTGGGCAAGCTCGGCTGCATCGCCGCCGGCGACATCGGCTGCTACACCCTCGGCGTGCTGCCGCCCTTTGAGGCGATGGACTCCTGCGTCTGCATGGGCGCCAGCATCGGCGTCGGGCTGGGGCTGCGGCACGTGCTGCCCGAGGAGCAGGCCCGAAAGGTCGTCAGCGTCATCGGCGACAGCACGTTCGTCCACAGCGGCATCACCGGCCTCGTGGAGATGATCTACAACCCCCCCGCCACCGGCCACGTGATCCTGATCCTGGACAACGGCACCACCGCGATGACCGGGCTCCAGGAACACCCCGGCACGGGGCGCACGCTGGACCACACCCCCACCGGGCGCGTCGTCTTTGAAGACCTGGCGCGCGCCCTGGGCGTGACCCATGTCCACGTGACGGATCCCACCAAGGACATGGCCGGCTTCGAGCAAGTGCTCGTGGAGGCGTTGAACAGCGATCAACTGAGCCTGATCATCGCCCGCCGTCCGTGCCTGCTGGCGGCCAAGAGGATCAACGCGGCGAAGCAGGACCCGCGGAAGCGAGAGGCCCCGTCGGCGGCTTCCGCCTCGAAGGCCGGCCGGGGCATGGCCCGGCCCGATGGGCCGGGCCCGGATCAACCGCCGCACCGCCATCGCAGTCCCGCTTCCGATGCCCGACCCGGCGAGAGGGGCGGGGAAGGACCTGCGTCTACGGCGTCGGCTGCACCGCGCGTGACCAGCGTCGTGATCGCCGGCCTGGGTGGCCAGGGCGTGATCAAGGCATCCGACATCCTGGCCGAGGCGGCCTTCGCGGCCGGCCTGGACGTCAAGAAGAGCGAGTTGCACGGAATGAGCCAGCGAGGCGGCAGCGTCACCAGCGACGTCCGCTTCGGGCCGCTGGTTTTCAGCCCCATGGTGCCGGCCGGGGAGGCCGACTGTCTCGTGGTCCTGGCCGCGGACCAGGTCGAGCCCAACCGGCACGTCCTCCGGCCCGGCGGCCTCCTGATCAGCCCGGACGTCATCGACGAGTCGGAGTTGCCGAACCGGCGAAGCCTCAACGTCGCCTTCCTGGGCGTCCTGAGCGCGCACCTGCCGATCGACCAGCAGACCTGGCTGGCGGCCATCCGCGCGAACCTGCCGGAGAAGCTGCACGCGGCCAACGAACAGGCGTTCGAGTTGGGGCGGCGCAAGGGTCAGGCCCCGTAGGCCCGGCGCCGCGGAGGCGAGGGGCGGGCCGATAGACGGCTCAGGCGGCCTTCGCCCCCGCGAGCGGGCGGGTTGACGGATTCCCAAGCCGGCGCCGGATCCATTAGAATACGGATGCTCGTTGGGCATTTCCGCCCTGGAAAGGCAGGCACGATGACCGCGACGACCAAGGAAGCCATCACTTCGTTTCATCCCGCCAGCGCGCCGGACTATCTGCCCGTTCCGCCGTTGCGGGACCTGCAACTGAGCCGCCTCCGCGCGATTGTGTCCCGCGCGTACGAACGCGTGGACCTGTACCGCGGGCGAATGGAGGAGGCGAACGTCACCCCGCCGGACCTCCGCTCGCTGGAGGATATCCGCAAGCTGCCCTTCACGGTGAAGAGCGACCTTCGCGACACGTATCCCTTCGGCCTCTTCGCCAGCCCCCTGCGCGACGTCGTCCGCGTGCACGCCTCCAGCGGCACCACGGGCAAGCCGATCGTGGTGGCCTACACCAAGGAGGACATCGCCGTTTGGACCAACGCGATGGTCCGGTCCTTCGCCTGCTGCGGCGTGCACGAGGGGGACATCATCCAGAACGCCTACGGCTACGGGCTCTTCACCGGCGGCCTGGGCGCCCACTACGGCGCCGAGGCGCTGGGCGCGACCGTGATCCCCATCTCCGGCGGCAACACCGACCGCCAGATCACGCTGCTGAAGGACTTCGCCGTGACGGTGATCTGCTGCACCCCCAGCTACTTCCTGCACCTCACCGAGCGGGCCTTGGAGATGGGCGTGGACATCCGGTCACTGCCCCTCCGGGCGGGCGTCTTCGGCGCCGAGCCCTGGAGCCAGAACATGCGCCAGCGCATCGAGGAGACCACCGGGATCAAGGCCTACGACATCTACGGCCTCTCCGAGATCGTCGGCCCAGGCGTGGCCAACGAGTGCCTCCACCAGTGCGGGCCGCACGTCTTCGAAGACTACTTCTACCCGGAGATCATCGACCCCGACACGCTCCAGCCGCTGCCCGACGGGCAGGAAGGCGAGCTCGTTCTCACCACGCTGGCCAAGCACGCCATGCCGATGATCCGCTACCGCACCCGGGACATCACCTCCCTGTCGGCCGAACCGTGCCCCTGCGGAAGGACCCTGCGGAGGATCATGCGGATCGGAAGGCGAAGCGACGACATGTTCATCATCCGCGGCGTGAACGTCTTCCCCTCGCAGGTGGAGGCGGTGCTGCTGGCCGTCAAGGGCACGCTGCCGCACTACCAGATCGTCCTCACGCGGGAGAAGAACCTGGACAAGATGCAGGTGCGGGTGGAGGTCTCGGCCGAGCTGTCCGGCGACCGGGTGAAGGGGCTGGAAGCCCTGCGCGCCAGGATCTCCGATGCCATCACCACCGGCCTGGGCATTCACGCGGACGTCCGGCTCGTCGAGCCGCAAACGATTCCGCGGTCGGAGGGCAAGGCCAAGAGAGTGATCGATCAACGACAGATCTGACGGGAGCTTGCGCTGCTGCCGTCCGATCCAATGAATGGGCCGAGCAAAGGGTTTGTCATGAAAACCAAGCAACTTTCCTTGTTCCTGGAGAACCTCCCCGGGCACCTCCACAACGTCTGCAAAGCCCTGGCGGACGCGAACATCAACATCCTGACCCTGTCGATGGCCGACACGCAGCAGTTCGGCATCCTGCGGCTGATCGTGAAGGACGCGGACAAGGCCAAGGCCGTCCTGGAGGATGCCGGCTGCGTCGTCGATCTCACGGAGGTCGTCGCCACCGAAGTCGCCGATCATCCCGGCGGACTGGCGGACATCCTCGAGGTGATCCGAAAGGCCGAGCTGAACGTGGAGTACATGTACGCCTTCACGTTCCGCCGGGGCGACAAGGCGATCCTCGTGTTCCGCTTCAACAACCCCGATGCCGCCGTCGCCGCCCTGGAGGCCGCCGGCGTGGCCGTGATCGACGACGTTGAAATCTACGGCCGTGCGGAATAGCGCCCTTTGCGGGCGACGTGAGGTGGCGGCCCGGACGTGGCGACTTCTCACCCCCGCTTCGGATCGCCTGCATGAGAGAGTGGAGAATGTGTCCCCGTGACTCCTTTCGCCTTGGAGAACCGGATCTGGAGCGGCGCCGAGACGATCTCCCGCCCCGAGTTGGCGGCCCTCCAGGTTCGCCGCCTGCGGGAGCTTCTGGCGCGAGCCGGGCGCGTGCCGTTCTACAGGCAGGCGCTGGCCCAGGCAGGCGTGTCGCCGGCGGACATCCAGACCCCCGACGACGTGCGCCGCCTCCCCGTCACCACCAAGGAAGACTTCCGGCAGAACTATCCCCTGGGCCTGCTGGCCGTCCCGCGCGAACAGGTCGCGCGGATCCACGGCTCCAGCGGCACCACGGGCAAGCCCACGTTCGTCGCCTACACGCGGAAGGACCTGGAAACATGGAGTGATCTGTGCGCGCGGTTCCTGGTCGCGGGGGGGCTCAGGCCGGAGCATACGGTGCACATCTGCTTCGGGTACGGGCTCTTCACGGGCGGCTTCGGGCTGCACTACGGCGTGGAGCGGGTGGGAGCCGCCGTCGTGCCCGCCTCCAGCGGCAACACCGCCAGACAGGTCCTGCTGATCCAGGACCTCCAGGCCGACGTGCTGGTCGGAACGCCCAGCTACGCCCTCAGCATCGCCGAGTCGGCCCGCCAACAGGGCCTGGACCCCCGAGACCTGAACCTGAAGTTCGCTCATTTCGGCGGCGAGCCCTGGTCGGAAGGCATGCGGACCCAGATCGAGGCCGAGATGGGGCTGATGGCTTTCAATAACTACGGTCTCAGCGAGGTGATCGGCCCGGGGGTCAGCGGGGAGTGCGCCGCCCGCAACGGCATGCACATCCAGGAGGACCATTTCCTCGTGGAGTGTCTCGACCCCGACACGTTGGAGCCGGTCCAGGAAGGCGAGAAGGGAGAGCTGGTCTTCACCACTCTCACCAAAGAGGCCTTGCCCGTGATCCGCTACCGAACGCGGGACATCGCCATGCTGGACCGCTCCCCTTGCCCCTGCGGGCGCGTTGGGGTCCGAATGAGCCGCGTGGCCGGGCGGACCGACGACATGCTCATCATCCGCGGCGTCAACGTCTTCCCCTCGCAGGTCGAGGAGGCCCTGATGCGGGTGGAGGGTACGGCCCTCCATTACCTCATCGAAGTGGGCCGCCCCGGGGCCATGGACGAGGCGACCGTCCGCGTGGAGGTACGCCCCCAGGACTTCTCCGACAAGATGAGCCAGATGCAGTCCCTCCGCGAGCGGATCGGCCGGGAGATCCAGTCCGTTACGGGAGTCCGCATGAACGTGGAACTGGCTGCCCCTCAGGCCCTGGAGCGATCCCTCGGCAAGGCCAAGAGGGTCATCGACCACCGCCGCAAGGAGCTTTGATCCCCGCTCAAAGCATCACTCCGAATGGCTTTGCGTCAACGCGCCCGGAGGGATTCGAACCCCCAACCCTCGGTTCCGAAGACCGATGCTCTATCCGATTGAGCTACGGGCGCTGGTTGTGCCGCCATGCATGATATGCCGGATGGCCCCGGGCTGTCCAAGAGCGGCCGGGGCGCAGAGACGGTTGGGCGGGACCGGCGCGCCCGCCTCGAATGCGGCCGGCCGCATCAGGCGCGGGCAGGCTCCGCGACGGCGATGGTGAGGTTGGCGCCGTTGAGGCCCGGGGCGAACACGTGGACCTTCCGCAGGTCCAGGTGCAGCTTGATCTCCTGCCCGGAGTCGATGTCGCCGCGGGCGTCGACGCGGGCGACCAGGTGTCCGGTCCGGGGCGTGGAGACGTACAGGTCCATCTTCTCGCCGAGCGGCTCGACCACGTCCACCTTCACGCCCACGGCGTTCTCGGCGCCGACGAAACGCCCCGCCGAATCCATGCCCATCGCCTCGGGCCGGACGCCCAGGACGGCCTCTTTGCCCACCCACTCGCCCACGGACCGCGCCTGGCTGTCGTTGAGGCGGATGCGGAAGGAGCCCTCGTCAAAGAACACGCTGCCGTTGTCCCCGACCAGCGTGCCGTCGAGGAAGTTCATCGGGGGCGTGCCGACGAAACCGGCCACAAACCGGTTGGCGGGCCGGTCGTAGACGTCCAGCGGCGCCCCGCACTGCTGGACGAGGCCGTCTTCCATGACGACGATCCGGTCGCCGAGCGTCATGGCCTCTTCCTGGTCGTGGGTGACGTAGATGGTGGTGGTCAGGAGCTGGTTGTGGAGCCGTTTGAGCTCGGCCCGCATTTCGACGCGGAGCTTGGCGTCGAGGTTGCTGAGGGGCTCGTCGAACAGGAAGGCCTTGGGCTCGCGGACGATGGCCCTGCCGACGGCGACGCGCTGGCGCTGGCCCCCGGAGAGGGCCTTGGGTTTGCGGTCGAGCAGCAACTGGATTCCCAGCACCTTGGCCGCATCGCGGACCCGCTGGTCGATCTCGGCCTTGGGAAGCCTCCGCATCTTCAGGGCGAAGGCCATGTTCTTGTACACCGACATGTGCGGGTACAGGGCGTAGTTCTGGAAGACCATGGCGATGTCGCGGTCTTTGGGGGCGACGTCGTTGACGACCCGCGGGCCGATGCGGATTTCCCCCTCGGTGATCTCCTCCAGCCCGGCGATCATCCGCAGGGTGGTGCTCTTGCCGCAGCCGCTGGGGCCGACCAGGACGATGAACTCCTTGTCCTGGATGTGGAGGTCCATGTTGTCGACCGCCACCACGTCGGGAGGAAAGACCTTCGTGACGCCTGTCAAAACCACTTCCGCCATAGCCTGCTCCTTGCTTTGCGTCCGGGGCCGCCCCGTGCAGGCAAGCGGCCGCAACCGCGTATTTTCTCCAAGCCGGTGCGGCAATGCCACAAAAACCTCCGCCGATTTCCCCCGGCGTCCGCCCCTTCGGGGCCGCGGCGGCCGATGGCTGGGGGATGGGCCGGGCGCAGGAACATTTCAGGAAATTGGGAAATCGCTTGTACTGCCGAAGTTCGAACCATAGAGTTTGACATGAATGGCTCGTCGGATCCGTTCCCCTCTTCGTGTTGCGAGCCATGGACTTCGGTTAGGGAAGAAACCAGAGGAGACGTAGGATGCCCGTAATAAAAAGCATCAGTGACCTGCGAGCCGAGTTGGCCGCCAAGGAGCAGCAGGTGGCGAAGTTGCAGTCCCGGCGCGCGGCCGTTGGCAAGGAGTTGGACAGGATCGACCGGCAGATCGCGGTTCTGGCGGGGAAGGCCCCGAAGGTCTTCGCCGTCCGGAAGGCGGTCAAGGCCCCCAAGGCGGTCATGGTGCCCAGGCCGGCGATGGCGGCCGGCGGCCGTGCCGCCAAGCGCGCCACCGGCAAGCCGCTGACGGCGTACATCAAGGATGCCCTCAAGTCGGCGAAGGGCGGCCTGCGTGTCACCGAGGTGGTCGCGGCGGTCAAGGCGGCGGGGTACATGAGCTACAGCAAGGATTTCTACGCCATCGTGGCCAAGACGCTCCTGACCGATGACAGCTTCAAGCGGGTCAAGCGCGGCGTGTATACGCTGAGCTGACGGTTCCGCTTCCGAACCCCGCATCTTCCCGGGGGGGATGCGTAACGGTGCCTGCCTGTCCCGGTCGGGAGCATTCCTGCGCGCCGGCCGGCCCGGCCGGTGAGGTGGTGCGGAAATTCCCTTGCGCGGGGCGGTAGTCCGGCTCCCGTCTGGGGTTCATACCAACATGGCAGGACAACGGCCCACAGATGGCATTCTGTGGGCTTGTCGTATCGGGCTTTGGCACGCCGCGCGCGGTCCCCGGCAGAAGGAGGCCGCGGGAGCCCCGGCCCCGGGCAGTATCCATGTCGGCGGCCGGGGCGGCGGATGGGCCCGCCGGAAGGGATTCGCCGGATGATTTCAAGATCGCCTTGTCGCGTCCGCCGGGGCGGCGCCGCCCCGATGCGCCTGCTGGGCCCGGCCTCGGCGGCGGTGCTGGCGCTGCTGCTGGCGCCGGCGGCGGCGCCGGCGGCGCCCGTGGGGGTCGTGCCGATCCTGATCGGCCCGCTCCAGGTGCTGCTGACGCTGCTGACGCTGCTG